>DASXNK010000001.1 GCA_036495095.1 Candidatus Dormiibacterota bacterium
CGCGAGCTCGTCGGGGACGCCACGGAGAGCGCGGAGGAGCTGGCGGGCCTGCTCCGGGGTCAGCACCTGCACCTCCACCCGGGGCACCGCGGGACGGTCGACCGCGCTGACGGGGTTCACCGCCAAGGCCTGCCATCGGACGGCGTGGGCCATGGCGCGGTGGAGAACGCTGTGGACCTTCTGCACGGCCGCAGGGCCGAGCCCGGCGCCGGTCTTCCGGTTCCCCGACGCCCGCAGCCGCTGCTCGAGGGCGATCACCTGGGCCGGCCGGAGCTTCTGGAGGGGCACCTTGCCGATGAACGGCACCAGGTCGTACTCCACGACCTCCCGGTAGCGCTGCCGGGTGCGCAGCGCCAGCGACGGCTCGACGTAGTCGCGGAGCCAGCGGTGGAGGAACTCCTCGACCGTCTCCTCGCTCGGATCGACGAAGGTTCCGCCGGTGATGGCGGCCACCTGGGCTGCGGCGGCCGCCTCGGCCTCCTTCTTCGTCCCGCGGACCGTGAACGTGCGGCACTGCCGGCGGCCGGTGGCCGGGTCGTGCCCGAGAAGGACCACGCGGAGCGCCTGGGCGGCGGCGTTCTGCTCGCACTTGCAGCCATCCTGCTGGTGCTGCGGCTGAGTGGTCACGGATAGACGCGGGGCCGCCCGTCCGCCGGCCGCCGCCGGGACGGGCAACGCATCGCCTCAGAGCGTGGCCCAGGTCGGGCCCACGCGCGCCTCGTCCGAATACGAAACCGCCCTACCCGCACGGAGAGTCGAACTCCGGTTGCCACCTTGAAAGGGTGGAGTCCTGACCGCTAGACGATGCGGGCGCGGTACCGATCCTCGATCCTACCGACCTATACTCGCAGCCGTCGCCGGAGGTCAGGACTGGAGGGGACCATGCCCGTACGCGAGATCATCGGCAAGTCCATCGGCTTCGGGATCGTCTCGCTCTCGT
The DNA here is from genome assembly GCA_036495095.1 of Candidatus Dormiibacterota bacterium. Taxonomy (NCBI): domain Bacteria; kingdom Bacillati; phylum Candidatus Dormiibacterota; species Candidatus Dormiibacterota bacterium. Next base: position 941 of record DASXNK010000001.1, read on the forward strand.
GCATCCTCGGCGCGGTCCTGACCTTCTACGGGCCGCACTCGTACAACGACTACTTCAACGCCCCCCTCGGTCTCGGCCTGGGGCTGATCGGGGTCGGGGTGGCCGCAGTCGGGGTGATGGTGATCGCCGGCATCGTCGCCGACGCCCGGCTGCGCCGGCGCGAGGAGCGGCTCCACGTCACCCCCCGGCCGGGGCCCGCGGGCCCGCCGCCGGCGTGGGGCATGGGCGACGTGGGCCGGCCCTCCGCCGAGCGGGGCGGCAGGGGCGGCGGTGGCACCGAGCGGCTGATGAGCGTCCGGGTCTCGAGCATCGACGCGCCGATCGTGATCGGCGTCCTTCTGCTCTGGACCCTGGTCGCCTGCATCCTCGGGGCCAGCCGCTAGGACCTCCCGTCCGAGCGGGCCCCGGGGGTCGAGCCCCCCGGAGCCTCGCCCGGTCGGCCTCAGCGACGCCGCGCGAGGGCGACGAGCTGGCCGACGGCGCAGACCATCATGGCCATGCCGAACTGTGCGGCCGCCCCGGCGTTGACCGGGACCGCCACCAGGCTCCCGCCGACGCTGCGTCGCGGACCGGCGGCCACCGCCGCGCCGTTGCGCGCGGTGGCGAGGTTGATGCCGAAGCCGGAGAGGAAGAGGACCAGGCAGGCGAGCAGCGCGGCGACGATGATCGTGCGCTGGGGGCTGCCGCCGCCGATGTTGCCGAGGCCGCTGTCGGTGCCGCCGGCACCGCCGGTGGCGGCCAGGCCGCGGCCGGTGACCTTGATCTCGTCGGAGTACTGGCCGGAGCGCGCCAGGATGATGTGGTCGCCGGCGCGCTTGCTCAGGTGGAGGACGCCGGACACCTTCCCGTTGGCGTCGGTCACGCCCTTGGCCGGGCTGATGCTCGCGTCGCCGCCCGGCACCACCACCAGGAGGAGGTCGACGGGGGCGCCCACGACCGGGTTGCCGAAGGCGCTGAGGGTGACGGTGAAGGGGATGTTGACCCCGGGGTCGGCGGTCGACTGATCGCTCTTGAGCGCCAGGTCGACGGGGCCGGCAACCTTGGGCGTCTTGTGGAAGGGCACCGGGCCGATCTGGATGATCGGGCCGTCGGCCGACGGCGGGATGAAGCCCGGCGTGCTGTTCGGGGAGGCGCCGCTGGTGGGGTTGTCGGTGCTGCCCGGGGTGCTCCCGGGGGTGTTGCCGGGGGTGGTGCCGGGGGTCGACCCCGGGGTCGCCGCCGGCGTCGGGTCGATGTGGAACGCCGCGGTCAGCGGGCTGGCCGCACCGGGGACGTTGACGACGAGGTGGTCGTCGCCGCCGCCACCGGCGAACTTGGTCGACGGCACCGCCACCGCGATGGTGCCGTCGCCCCAGAGCTGCACCGGGGCGTTGACGCCGGCGATCGTGACCGTGCCCTTCTGCGAGCCGAAGCCACCGCCGGTGATGCCGATCACCGCGCCGGCAGCGCCGTTGGCGGGCTTGAGGGCGGCGAGGTGGAGGATGGCGAGGCCGTTGGGGAGCGTCGAGGGCGCGTTGCCCTGCGGCGTCACCGTGAGGTCGCCACCGGTGGCGCCGGCGGGGATGGTGACGCTGATCGAGGTCGGCGACCAGCCCTTGATCCCGAGGGCGGTGCCGCCCAGGGTGACGGTGCCGGCGTTGGTGCCGAAGCCGGCCCCGTTGATGGTGACGGTGTCGCCCGCCTGGGCGCGGGCCGAGGAGGCGCCGGCGATCTGCGAGTTGACGGTGAGGTTGCCCCCGGAGATCTGATGGCCGTCGGCGCGGGTGAAGACCACGGCGCCGGAGGTCGAGCCCGGCTGCACCGTGAAGCTGATGGTGTTGTCGCTCCAGGCGGAGCCGATGCCGGCGCCGTTGAGCGTCGCCGAGCCGCTGTTGCCGAAGCCGGCGCCGGAGAGGCTCACCACCTGGCCGGGGGCCGCCGCGGCGGTGGAGAGGCCGCTCGCGTTGGGCTGGACATTGATGGCGCCCGCGCCCGTCGTCACGACGTTGGTGAGGATGGATGGGTTCTTCGTGGAGGTGGCGAAGCCGGCGAAGGCGAGCGCCACCGCGCCGTTGCAGTAGCTGCCCGGGGCGTTGAGCGACACCGCGGTGTCGCTGACCGCGGTCACCGGGATCCCCTGGCCGCAGGCGCTGGCGGTGATGGCCTGGCGGAACCCGCCCAGGGCGAAGCCGGAGCCGGCGACCGTGAAGCCTCCGCCCGGGCCCGGGGTGGCGGTGTTCTGGGCCACCGCCGGCGCCATCAGCAGCAGCCGCTCGGTGTTGCTGCTCTGGTTCTGGCTGCCGAGGAGCACCGGGTAGCTGACCGTGACCACCACCGAGCCGGCGGCGCCCGAGGCCTGGAAGGTGATGCTGCTGTCGGACAGGCCGGTGATGTTCTGGCCGGTGCCGCCGACCGACAGCGAGGTGCCGTTGCCCTGGCCGCCGCAGGTGAAGCCCGAGCCGCTCACGGTCACGGACTCGCCGGCGTGGGCGAGGGCGTTGCCGACCGAGGAGACGTGCGGCTGCGAGCACTGTGCGGCCGCGACGGTGCGGGGCATCGCCACGTTGGCGGCGAGGACGCCGCCCAGGAGGGCGGTGCCGGTCAGTGCGCTGAGGATGCGGCGGTTCATGGGGCGTTCACCGGGGTGGCCTCGAAGACGAGGCGGTCTGGTGCGAATGCACCCTGCCAGAGAGGCCAGCAGGTCACCAGCTCGAGCACCTCGACACCGACCCCGTCGTGGGGCCTGTCGATGTAGCTGCGATCGGTGCCGGAGGTGATGTACCGCTGGTTGATCTTGTAGTAGAAGCGACCGTAGGTGGTGTCGAGCTCGACGACGGAGCCGTTGTGCACGTCGTTCCAGCTCGTCGAGAAGCCGTTGTGGTTGCCGATGAGGATGAGACCGCCCTCACCGGGGTAGTCGGTGTGGTCGTCGTGACCGGGCCCGGCGCTGAGGATGCCGCGGTCGGCGCCCTCGGTGACGACGGCGGTGAAGTTGATCCCGGGGACCGTCAGCTTCGCCATCGGCTCGCCGTCGGCGAGGTGCGGGTGCTTGGTCACGAAGACGCCGCTGCCCACCTGCTGGGCGTCGCTCACGCCGGCGTGGCTGGTGTCCCAGGCGGAGAGGAGCCTGTGCTGTTCGTAGCTCTCGTAGCCGACCAGGGTCCCGACGTAGCCGACGATGAGGACGGCGATACCCATCAGGAACCAGCTCGAGCGGCGGAGCCAGCGTTGGATGTGGAGAGGCATGGCCGTCCAAATTCTCCGAGAGAGAGGGGTTGTGAGAGAGGGAAGGGAAGGGTCGGGTCGGGTCGGGTCGATCCGGACGGGGCGGGGCGGGGGGCGCGGTGCCCCCCGCCCGTCCCTACGAGTGCTTGGTTACCGAACCTGGCCGCGACGGGCGGCGAGGCGCGGGAAGACCTGGAGCGCCATGGCGAGCGCGGCGAGGATGCCGGCGGCCGCGAAGCTGGCGGGACCGAACATGCCCGTGGAGGGCGGGGTCGGACCGTTGATCGGCGCGATGGCCGGGACCGTGGTGTTGGCCGGAGCCGAGGTGGAGACGCTGGCCACGGAGTTGGCGAGCGCGACCTCGGTGATCGGCTTGCTCTTGTTGCCGGCGCTGAGCAGGCTGCCCAGGAGGCCGGTGCCGTCGTTCACGAGGCGGACGTTCAGCGCGGCGACCGAGACGCTCTTGGAGGTCGCGGTGTTCATCCCGATCTGCGGCACGCCGCGGTCGATGATGAGGCTGATGCCGGTCGCGGGGATGGCGATGGTCTTGCTGGTGCCCACGGCGATGCCGAGGACCTGGTCCAGGTTGACGACGGGGATACCGAGGACCTTGATCGCGCCGAGGCTGCTCGCCCCGGTGGGATCGCCCGCGCCCGCGCCGAGGATGGCCTGAGCGCTGGAGCTGATACCGGTGATCTCGAGCAGCGGAAGGCCGCTGAGCAGACCGCCGGCGCCACCCGCACCACCGAGGAGACCCGAGAGGGGACCCAGGTTGGTGAGGCTGCCGAGGTTGAGGCCGCCGACGATGCCGTTGAGCGCGCTGGCCAGGCCACCGCTGGTACCGCCGCCGAGGATGCTGGTCAGATCGCCGAGGATCTGGTCACCCAGGGGAAGGATCTGGACGGAACCGACCTTGGTGCTCGCCAGCGACTGGAACGAGCCGGCCGAGCCGGTCAGGGGCTGAACGATCGCGTTGGAGGTGACCGACGCGGTCTTGATCAGCGAGTTGAGGCCGAGGTTCTGGCCGTTCAGGAGGCCGCCGAGCAGCCCGTTGGGGCCGAGCAGGCCGCCGAGAAGGCCGTTCAGGTTGGTGAGGTTGCCGAGCAGGCCGCCGTTGCCGAGAAGGCCGGACAGCAGGCCGCCGTTGTTGCCGAGGATGCCGAGCACCGAGCCGCCCGAGCTGCTGCCGGTGACGCCGCTGAGGACGCCGCCCACAACCGGGACGCTGCTGGTGAGGCCGCCGAGGCCCGCGAGCAGACCCTGGCTGCCGAGCACGCCGCCGAGCAGGCCGCTGCTGCCGCTGCCGCCGGTCAGGCTGCCGAGGACGCCGGTGACCGCGCCGCCGAGCGGAAGACCGCCGAGCAGGCCGCTGGCCGCGCCGCCGCTGGTGCCGGCCGGAGCGCCGACGATGCCGGAGAGGAGGCTGCCCACGACGGGCAGGCCGCTGGTGGTGTTGAGCAGGCTGCTCAGGATGCCGTTGGGGCCGAGCAGGTTGCCCAGGCCGCCGCCGGCGCCCAGCAGGCCGCTGAGGTTCGGAAGCGACAGGCTGGGGGTGACCGCCAGGCTGGTGGTGCTGTTGTCCGCCGAGGCGCGGGCCCCGGAGAGGCCGGCCGCCTGCGCCAGGCTGTTGGTCACAGCGTCAGCGTGGTAGGGGGCCAGGTTCAGCTGGATCGGAGCGCCGGCCGGGGTCGCGATCACCGAGGACTGCGCCGTCGGGGCATCGGTCACGCCGGGGACGTTGTAGTTGGCGACCAGGGTGTTGCCCAGGTTGACGCCGAGGCCCTTGAGGGCGCTGTCGAGGTTGCCCAGGCCGGTGCCGCCGGTGCCGCCGAGGACGCCGTTGAGGAGTCCGCCGACGATCGGGAGCGAGTTGGTCAGCGACGTGAGGTTGCCCACGATGCTGCTGTTGCCGCCGAGCAGGCCGGTGAGGCCGGAGAGCAGGCCGCCGTTGCCGAGGGCGCTGGTCAGGCCGCTGGTCCCGCCGAGGATGCCGGTGACGCCGTTGAGTGCGCCCAGGGCCGTCTTGACGGCGCCGGTCAGGGTGTCCAGCTCCTGCTGGAGGGGTGCGAACTGGATGTCGATCGGCGTCGAATCGCCGTGGCCCGACAGCAGGTCGAGGAGGTTCCCGGTGAGAACGCCGTTGGCGTTCGCAGCGTCGACCTTGATGCTGAGGTCCGTGTTGCCGAGGACACCACCCAGCGTCTGGCTGAGGAGCTGTCCGACGGCCGGCACGGCCGAGATGAGAGCCGACGGGGAGATCGACACCTGCAGGGCCGAAGCCTGCGCGGTACCCGTCGGGGCTGCGGTGTCGGCGTGAGCCGACATCGGCAGCACGAGAACACCCGCCATGCCGGCGATGGCCCCGGCACTGAGCAATCTGACTTTCTTCACGGCTACCCCTAGTCCCTCCGCGTGGTGAATATGAGAGGCTTGATGACCCGCCACCACGTTCGGTCCGGTTGCCCACGCTTGCCCCGGGTCCGATGCCGTGGTTCACACTTGCCGGCTATGCCTGCACCACCAGAACGTCACCCTCAGCGGGAAACTTGCGCCACTGGCCAGCCGGAGCGAACGCATGAAAATGGGTGATCGTCGCCCGCGGTGGCGGACGCGCTTCGCCCCCTCTCCCACCGGGGCGCTGCACGCGGGTTCGGTGCGTACTGCGCTCTTCAACTGGCTCGCCGCCCGTGCCACCGGAGGCACCTTCCTCCTCCGGGTCGAGGACACGGATCAGGCAAGGTACCACCCCGGAAGCGAGTTGCAAATCCTCGAGTCCCTTCGCTGGCTCGGCCTGGACTGGGACGAGGGCCCCGAGGTCGGCGGCCCCCACGCTCCCTACGTCCAGTCGCTCCGCACCGACCTCTACCGGCTCGAGGCTGACCGGTTGGTCGAGGCCGGCGCCGCCTACTGGTGCACCTGCACGCCCTCGCGGCTCGAGCAGATGCGCGCCGAGCAGCGGGCGGCCGGCCGGCCCACCCGCTACGACCGGCGCTGCCTGGCCCGGCAGGAGGAGGTGGCCCAGGAGCGCGCCGCCGGGGTCCCGGCCGTGCTCCGCCAGCTCATCCCTCCCGGCCGCACCGAGTGGATCGATCTCATCCGGGGCCCGATCGCCTTCGACAACGCCGAGATCGACGACCAGGTCCTGCTCAAGGGCGACGACTTCCCGACCTACCACCTGGCCAACGTCGTGGACGACCACGCGATGGGGATCACCCACGTGATCCGGGCCGAGGAGTGGATCCCCTCGACCCCCAAGCACCTCTCTCTCTATGCGGCCCTCGGCTGGGACCCGCCCGTGTTCGCCCACGTGCCCGTGGTGCTGGGCGAGGACGGCCAGAAGCTGAGCAAGCGCCGGGGCGCCCGGAACATCCTCGACTACCGCGAGCTCGGCTACCTCCCCTCCGCCCTGGTCAACGCGATGGCGCTGCTGGGCTGGTCGTCGGGCACCGACGATGAGGTGTTCGGCATCGCCGAGCTCGCCGAGCGCTTCTCGCTCGACCGGGTGAACCCGGCGCCGGCGGTCTTCGACTCGAAGCGGCTCGACGCCCTCAACGGGCTCCACATCCGGCGGCTGCCGGCGGCGGAGCTGGCCGCGGCGCTGGCGCCGTGGATCGAGGGGGCGACCGAGGAGCAGCGCCTCGCGCTCGTGCCCCTCCTCCAGGAGAGGATGAGCCGGCTCGACGAGGCCACCCGGCTGGCGGCTCCACTGCTCGGCGAGGTGGCCTGGCCGGAGGGGGCCGACTTCCCGCCCCGCAAGGTCGACGTCGACTCCGCGGCGGCGCTCCTCGAGGCCACCATCGCCGAGGTCGACGGCGGCGGCCTCGGGGACACCGAGGCGATGCGGCAGCGGCTCGCCGCCGTCCTCGAGGAACGTGGCACCAAACCCCGCGACGGCTTCCGCGTCCTCTACATGGCGATCCTCGGCAGCCCCCAGGGCGTGCCCGTGTTCGACGCCATGCGATTCATCGGCCCCGACGTGGCGGTGCGGCGGCTGCGTACCGCACGCGAACGCCTGTACGGTGGAGTCTGATATCGTCCCGGTGGAGACGGGGGCAGAGACGGGGACAGAGAGGATGGGACGGCCCTCGAAGACGTGGGGGGAATTGGCCGTGGGGAGACGAGTATATGCGTGAACACGGCAGTATGCACGCGTCGGCAAAAACTGGCAGCCGTGTGACGGCGACGGCACCCGACAAGTTCGGCGCCTAAGGCACGCCGGCCACGTGCCCATGGGCAGGTGCCGAACGCCGGCGCCAGCGGTCCGCAGACCGGACAATAGACACATCCCGCCGGCCACCGGCGGGTGCCGCAGCGGCCGGCGAGGGGCCCCGGGAGCGACCAGTGACCACCTCCGTCGACGGCCTGCGCGGCACCCTGGAGGCGTTCCTGCGCGAGGCCGGCATGGAGCACTACCTCCACTTCAGCGGCCAGAAGGACGCCCTGGAGATCTTCCCGATCGTCCTCCGCCATGCCGACGTCTTCGTCCCCGACGCGGTTCGCACCGCCCTCGCCGCCCGCGACGCCGCCACCGATCCCGCCGAGCAGCGCCGCGCCACCGCGCTCGCCCAGGCGGTCGCCGAGCTCTGCATGGAGCGCGCCCTGGCGATGCTCGCCGACGAGCTCGCCACCGCCCAGGCCCAGGCGACGGTCACCGTCGACGGCGAGACCATGCCCTACCACGGCGTCCACACCGCGGTGCAGAACGAGCCCGACCGGGAGCGGCGCCGCGCCCTGGAGCGGGCCCGCCTCGCCGAGACCGCGCGGCTCGACCCGCTCCGCGAGCAGCTGCTCCGCCGCCACCACGCGGCGATCCGCGAGCTCGGCTTCGACTCCTACACCTCCTTCTACTCGACCCTCAAGGGCATCGACCTCCAGGCCCTCGGTGAGATCGCGGCCGGCTTCCTGGAGCGCACCCGGGACCTCTACCTCGAGCATCTCGTCCCCTGGTTCGAGGAGGTCGTCGGCGTTCCCTTCGCGGAGGCCGAGCGGCACGACGCGGCGGTGCTGTTCCGGATGCGGGAGCGCGACGCCTGCTTCCCCGCTGAGCGGATGGTCCCGGCGCTCCGCGAGACCCTGCTCCGGCTCGGCGTCGCCCTCGACGACCAGCCCAACGTCCACCTCGACACCGAGGACCGGCCGCGGAAGAATCCGCGGGCGTTCTGCGTCGCCGTCCAGGCGCCCGGCGAGGTCTACCTGGTGATCCGGCCGACCGGGGGTTACCAGGACTGGCGGTCGCTCTTCCACGAGGCGGGACACACCGAGCACTTCGCCCACGTCGAGGCGGCGCGCCCCTTCGAGGAGCGGCTGCTCGGCGACAACAGCGTCACCGAGGCCTTCGCCTTCAGCCTCGAGCACCTCCTGCTCGACGCCGCCTGGCTCACCGAGCACGCCGAGGCGTCGGGCGAGGAGCTGCGCACCCTGCTCCACCGGGTGCACGTCTACTACCTCTACATGATCCGGCGCTACGCGGCCAAGCTCCTCTACGAGCTGGAGCTGCACGGCACCGGCGCCGTCGACCTGTCGGCGATGCCCGGGCGGTACGCGGAGCTGCTCACCGAGCACCTCGGCTTCGCCTACCCGACCGAGACCTGGCTCGACGACGTCGACGCCGGCTTCTACGCCTCCCAGTACCTCCGCGCCTGGATGCTCGAGGCCCAGCTCCGCGAGCACTGGCGGGCCGCCCGCGGCGACCGCTGGTGGGCCTCGGCCCAGACCGGCGCGGAGATGCGCGGGCTCTGGTCGCTCGGCCAGGCGCTGCCCGCCGACCTTGTCGCCGTCGAGCTGGGGATGGACCGCCTCGACGACGCCGCCCTGGAGCGGCGCATCCGCGAGGGGCTGGCAGGAGTGACCGCATGACCGGCCCGCGGCGGGGCACCGCCGTCGTGACCGGGGCGAGCAGCGGCATCGGCGCCGCCACCGTGGCCACCCTCGCCCGGGCGGGGTGGCGGGTGGTCGCCGGGGCTCGGCGCGAGGGCCGGCTGCGCGAGGTGGCGGAACGGGCGGGGGCGCGCTGGATGCCGCTCGACGTCACCGACCAGGCCAGCGTCGACGCCTTCGTCGCCGGCCTCGACGAGTGCGCGGTGCTGGTCAACAACGCCGGCGGCGCCTACGGGCTCGCCCCGATCGCCGAGGCCGACGACGAGCAGTGGCGGCGGATGTACGAGGTCAATGTCCTCGGGTTGATGCGCATGACCCGGGCGCTGCTGCCGCTGCTGGAGCGGGCCGGGCCCGGCCATGTGGTGAACATCGGCTCGATCGCGGCCGCCGAGACGTACCCCGGGGGCGCGGGCTACACCGCGGTCAAGCACGGGGTGCGCGCGATCACCCGCACCCTCCGCCAGGAGCTGCTCGGCCGTCCCGTCAGGGTCACCGAGGTCGACCCGGGGGCGGTGGAGACGGAGTTCAGCCTGGTCCGCCTCGGCAGCGAGGAGCGCGCCGCCCAGGTCTACGCGGGGATGATCCCGCTGAGCGGCGAGGACATCGCCGAGTGCGTGCTCTGGGTGGTGGAGCGGCCGCCGCACGTCAACGTCGACGAGCTGGTGGTGCGCCCCCTCGACCAGGTCATGGGGGTGCCGACCCTGCACAGACGGGAGCAGCCCGGCTGATCAGCCCTGGCGGGTGGGGCCGGCCCGCTCCGGGGTGATCTTCAGGATCACCCGCTGCTCGCGCTCCATGGCGGCGCGGTAGTCGTCCCAGTCGGGGTGCTCGCCGAAGCTGGAGCGGTAGTAGTCGACCAGCGGCTCCATCGCCTCGGGCAGGGAGACGACCCGGGCCGGTCCCTCGACCACCGCCCAGGCGCCGAAGAAGCCGTCGTTCAGGACGCAGACCGAGGCGCGGCCGGTGCGGCGGACGTGGTGGGTCTTCATCGCGGTCTCGCGGGTGCTCACCACCAGGTCGCCGTCGGCGTCGATGCCGACCACGATCGGAGACATCGCCACCCCGCCGTCGGCCCGCTCGGTGGCGAGCACCGCGCGGTGATTGGAGCGGATGAAGTCCCTGGCCTCGTCGATGGTCATGGATCACTCCTCACTGTCCGGGACGAGCACACCATACCCGCCCGGACTCGACCCGTAGGGATCGCCTACCCTTGGACGTCGTGATCCCACCCACGGCTGCGCTGCGACGGACGCGAGGCGAGGCCGACCCCGAGCCGGCGGGGCGCTGGCGCGAGGGTCTTGGCGTCCGCCCCGAGCTCATCCTCGTCGCCGCGACCGAGCTGTTCCGCGAGAGCGGCTACCACGGGGTGGGGGTCGACGACATCGGCCGGGCCGCGGGGATCACCGGGCCGGCGGTGTACCGCCACTTCCCCAGCAAGGTGGCCATCCTCATCGCCGTGTTCGACCGCATCACCGAGCGGCTGCTCGAGGGCGGCGAGGCGCAGCTGGCCCGGGGCCGCTCGCCGCGGGGACGGCTGGAGCGGCTGGTGGGGTTCCATGTCGACTTCGTCCTCGACGAGCGCGCCCTGATGGCCGTGTACGCGCGGGAGGACGACAGCCTCCCCAGCGCCGACCGCCGCCGGCTGCGCCGCCGCCAGCGCCTCTACCTCGAGCACTGGGTCGAGACCCTGGTCCGGCTGCGCCCCGAGCTCAGCGACGAGGCCGCCCGGGCCGCGGTGCGCAGCGTGCTGGGGATGCTGAACGCGGTCGCCCACTACGACGCCGTGCTCGAGCGCGACGAGCTGGCGGCGCTGCTCGAGCGGATGGCGATCGCCTCGCTGCTCGCCGCCGCGCGCGGACCACGTGGGCAGGCCGCCGACCGCTAGCCTGTCGGGCGTGAACCGCGGCTCGCGGTGATCGCGGTGCGCGAGGAGGGCGAGGTGAGCGCGGACGTCTGGACCGGAGATGAGCACCGTCTGCTGCGCGAGACCGTGCGCAACTTCACCGAGCACGAGATCGTGCCATTCCTGGCCACATGGGAGCGGCAGGGCGAGCTGCCCCGCGCGCTGAGCGAGCGCGCCGGCGCGCTGGGGCTGCTCGGGGCCGGCTGGCCCGAGGCGGTGGGTGGCTCCGGCGGCGACATCACCCACGCATCGGTGGTCGCCGAGGAGGTGATCCAGAGCGGCGGCTCGGGCGGGATCTGCGCCGGGCTCTTCACCCACGGCATCGCGATCCCCCACATCCTCGCCGCCGGTGACGCGGCGCAGATCGAGCGCTGGGTGCGGCCGACCCTCGAGGGGCGGCTGATCGGCGCACTCGCGGTCACCGAGCCCGACGCCGGCTCGGACGTCGCCTCGCTGCACACCCGCGCGGTGCGCGACGGCGACCACTACGTGGTGAACGGCGCCAAGACGTTCATCACCTCCGGGGCGCGCGCCGACTTCGTGACCACCGCGGTGCGCACCGGCGGCGAGGGCCACGGCGGGGTGTCGCTGCTGGTCGTCGAACGCGGCACCCCGGGGTTCACGGTGGGCCGGCGCCTCGAGAAGATGGGCTGGTGGTGCTCCGACACCGCGGAGCTGGCCTTCGCCGACGTGCGGGTGCCGGTCGCCAACCTGGTCGGCGAGGAGGGCACCGGCTTCCTCCAGATCATGCGCAACTTCCAGTCGGAGCGCATCGGCATCGCGGTGCAGGCTCACGCCACCGCGCAGCGCTGCCTCGACCTGGCGCTCGCCTGGGCGGGCTCGCGCCAGGCCTTCGGACGCCCGCTGATGGCGCGGCAGGTGATCCGCCACAAGCTCACCGAGATGGCGCGGCAGACCGACGTCGCCCGCGAGTACACCCGCGCGGTGATGGCGCGGATGCTCCGCGGCGAGGACTGCGTGCGGCAGGTGTCGATGGCGAAGAACACCGCGGTGATGGCCTGCCACCATGTCGTCGACGAGGCGGTGCAGATCCACGGCGGGATGGGCTACATGCGCGAGACCGAGGTCGAGCGCCACTACCGCGACAGCCGCATCCTCGGCATCGGCGGCGGCACCAACGAGATCATGAACGAGATCATCGCCAGGACCATGGGCCTGTGACAGGAGAACTCTGGTGAACGTCGCCGACTACCAGCACCTGCTCTTCGAGCGCCGCGCCAACGGCGTGCTGCTGATCACCATCAACCGCCCCGACCGCCTGAACGCCACCGACGAGGTGCTCCACAACGAGCTCTGCAGGGTCTGGCCGGACGTCTCCGTCGACCCGGAGACCAGGGTGGCGGTGATCACCGGCGCCGGCCGCGCCTTCAGCGCCGGCGGCGACCTCTCGATGGTGCAGTCCCAGGTGGGCAACTTCCGCAAGGTCGCGGCGATCATGGAGGAGGCCCGTTCGATCGTCCACAACATCATCGAGTGCGAGAAGCCGGTGATCTCGGCGATCAACGGGGTCGCGGTGGGCGCCGGTCTCGCGGTCGCGCTGATGGCGGACATCAGCATCATGGCCGAGGAGGCGCGCATCACCGACGGCCACATCCGCCTCGGGGTGGGCGCGGGCGACCACGCCGCGATCATCTGGCCGCTGCTCTGCGGCATGGCCAAGGCGAAGTACTACCTGCTCACCGCCGACTTCATCGACGGGCGCGAGGCCGAGCGCATCGGCCTGGTCAGCCGCTGCGTCCCCGGCGACCGGCTGCTCCCCACCGCGCTCGAGGTCGCCGAGAAGCTCGCCACCGGCCCCCAGCTGGCGATCCGCTGGACCAAGCGTGCGCTGAACAACTGGCTCCGCCAGGCCGGCCCGATCTTCGACGCCTCGCTGGCGCTCGAGATGCTGAACTTCTTCGACGAGGACGTCGCCGAGGGCGCCGCCGCGATCCTGGAGAAGCGGCCGCCGAGGTTCCCCTCCGCCACCTGAGCGGAGGCGCCGCTCAGGAGGAGCGCCGGTCACCGGCGCGGCGGCCGGGGACGGGGGCGGTCAGATCGCCACCTGGCGGGGCGCCGGGGCGGGGAGGGCGAGGTGATGGCCCTGGCCGATCGTGATCCCGAGCGCGAGGAGCTCGCGGGCCACCTCCGGGGTCTCCACCCCCTCGGCGATCACGGTGGCGCCGCTGTCCCGCGCGAAGGCCTGGGCGGCGCGGATCGCGGCCCGCGAGCCCGGGCGGGTGGCGGTGGTGCTGAGGCTGCGCGCGACCTTGATGAACTCGGGGTCGAGCGCGGCCAGCACCTCGAGGGTGGAGTGGCCGTCGCCGACGTCGTCGGCGGCGAAGCGCACCCCGTGCTCGCGGTAGAGGCCGGCGATGAGCTGGAGCCGCTCGAGGTCGGGGATGGTCTCCTGCTCGGTGAGCTCGAGCACCACGTCGGTGGGCGAGCGGCCCACCCAGCGCAGCAGCAGCAGCAGCTGGTCGACCTCGTGGACCGGGTCGAGGAAGGCGGCGGCGCTGACGTTGACGAAGATGGTCGCGCCGGCGGGCAGCCCCCGGGCCTCGCGGAGGGCGGCGCGGCGGCAGAGCCAGTCGAGGTCGCGGATGCGCCCGAGCCGGCGGGCGGCGTCGAAGAGGCCGGACACGCTCGCATCGGGGCCGGTGCCGGCAGGGCGGGCGAGCGCCTCGTAGCCGGCCACGGTGCCGTCGCGGAGGTCGACGATCGGCTGGTACACGACGTCGACGGTGCCGCGCTCGAAGACCTCGGTGAGCATTGCGGCGTCCCGGGACGCCCCCGGGTGGGCCCCCCATGCCCCCTCGGCGTCGCGCGCCTCGGTGCCCTCGACCCGGTCGCGACCGGAGCGCTTGGCCCGGTAGAGGACCTCGTCGGCGGCCCGCCAGGTCGCCGAGGGGTCGGCGCCGGCGGGGGCGGCAGCCCAGCCCACGCTGATGCGGGCCCGTCCCTGGAGCACGGTGACCGAGTGCATCGCGGTGCGCATCCGCTCGGCCACGGTGGCCGCCTCCTCGCCGGCGGCGCCGGTCAGGACGACGGCGAACTCGTCGCCTCCGACCCGGGCGACCACGTCCCAGCTGCGCACCAGCGCGCGGAGGGTCATGGCGACCGCCTGGAGGACGACGTCGCCGGCCTCGTGCCCGAACTGGTCGTTGATCGGCTTGAGCCCGTCGACGTCGATGGCGAGGATGGCGAAGCGCTGCCGCGGGATGACGCCCAGCACCTTCTCGAACTCGCGGCGGTTCTTCAACCCCGTGAGCCTGTCGGTGGTGGCCATCTCGGCGAGCCGCTCGGCGCTCTCGTGGAGGGACAGCTCGGCGCGTTTGCGGGCCATGAACTGCCCCAGCTGACGGCCGATGTCGACGAGCACGTCGATGATCTCCTCCCCCGGGGGCCGGGGCCGCCGGGAGAAGACCTCGACGACCCCGGTGCACAGGCCGTCGATCACGATCGGGACGGCGAGGGCGCCGCGCAGCCCCAGGGCGGAGATGGCGCGACCGCGGGCGACGGCGTCCAGCCGGGTGATGTCGGCCACGGTCTCCGGCTCGCCGCTCGCCCAGACCCGGCCGGGCAGGCCCTGTCCCGGGCGCACCCGGAGGGCGTCGGACTCGGCGATGAAGTCGGTGACGTCCAGGTCGTGGCTGTGCCAGCCCTGGGCCCGGATCAGCACCTGGTCGCGCGGGTGGTGAACCCAGAGGTTCCCGACCTGGCAGTCGAGCGCCTCGCCGACCTGGGCGAGGACCACGGGCACGGCCTCCTCCATCGAGTCCGCGACGCTCAGGGTGCGCGCCACCGAGTACTGGAGCCGGCGCAGCGTCTCCCGGCGGCGGCTGGTCAGCGCCAGGGATGCGACGCTGGCGAGGCCGTCGAGCAGGCGCAGCTCGGCGGCCTCGAAGGGACGGCGGGAGCGCAGCCCGAGGGTCAGGGCGCCGACCACGGTGGCGCCGCGGAGCACCGGGGCGTACGCGCCGCGGCGGACCCCGAGGGTCCTGATGACACTCCCGGCGGCGGGGCCGAGGTTGGTGAGCTCACCGGTGACGGCGCGGCGGTCGCGGCTGACCGCGATCAGCGCCGGGTGCTCGGCGAGGGCGAACGACGTTCCCACCTGCACCACGCCGAGGGGGTCGTGCTCAGCGACGATGCGGGCCCGATCGCCCTCGAACTCCACCAGGGAGCAGCGGGTCTCGGCCCGCCCCGAGACCGCCTGCAGCGCCGCGTTGGCGAGCTTCGGGATGCTGGCGAGGACGCTGCTCGGGTCGGCGGAGCCGGCCATCGCACGGGTGGCCGCGTAGAGCGCCGCGGTCTCCATGGAGCGCTCGCGCTCGGCCCGCACCGAGGCCCGGTAGAGACCGAGCTGGCCGACCAGGAGGACCAGGGCCGGGGAGAGGACCAGCAGGTTCTGGGCGTACCACATCGGCTCGAAGCGGGCCGCGGCGAGCGGCGTCGAGAGCTCCTGGAGGAGCAGCAGGGTGAGCGCACCGGCGATGCTGGGGGCCACCCTCCGGTCGCCGCGGAAGCCGAGCACGACCAGGCTGACGGCGGCGGCGTTGGGCACCAGGGCCACCAGGGCGAGCACCCGGCTGAACACGGTGAGCTGGCCCGCGACGACGGTGGGGGGCAGCACCGGCGCCAGCGCGGCGCCGAGCACGGTGAGCGCCACCCCGGTGGCGAGGCCGAGCCCGATCGCGGTGAGGACGGCGCGGCGCGGCCGGAGCAGCCTGCCACCGCGATACATCAGCGCGGCGGTGAGCAGCGCCGGGGTGGCGATGATGATCTCGTTGACCAGCATCGAGGCGGTCTGGGGGCCGGCCCAGGGAATCCCTCCGGGGATGACCCCGGGGAAGGTCAGCGCCCGCGGGATGCTCACGGTGGCGAGCGCGACCGCGGCCACCGCGATCGCCAGCGAGCGGCCGTGGAGGCGGCAGCCGGCGTCGAGGAGGGCGAGGGCGGCGACCACCGCATAGGTGGCGGCCATGAGGAAGGTCAGGCTGGGGGTGAACCAGGGCAGCGGCGCCGCCCGGCCCGCCAGGGTGAGGGCGCCGAGGAGCAGTGCCAGTCCGAGCACCGCGCTGCCACCGATCCAGGCCCGGAAGCCGCCCCACTGCGCGTCGGGCGGCTCGATCGAGTCCATCGGTGTGAGGGCGGCGGGCGGAGCGGCACCCTTCCCGTGGTCTGGCACGTCTGGAGTGTGAGGGCGGGGCGGCCGCGCCACCGTAACGCTCCTGCAACCACGGCGTGAAGGCTAGGATCCCCACCATGACGCCACTCGGAGCCGTGGTGCGCGGAGCGCTGGCCGGTGCCGCCGGCACCGTCGCCATGGACGCCTTCTGGTACGCGCGCCACCGCCTGTCCGGCGGCACCCAGGATCCGTTGACCTGGGAGTTCGGCGGCCCAAGCGACTGGGAGAGCGTCTCCGCCCCCGCCCAGGTCGGACGCCGGCTGGTCGAGGGGCTGACCCAGCGGCCCCTCGACGCCCGCTGGGCGCGGCTCACCAACAACGTGATGCACTGGGGGTACGGGATCGGCTGGGGAACCGTCCTCGGCGTGGTGGGAGGGTCGCTGCGCCGGCTGCGCCCGGTCCACGGGCCCCTGCTCGGGCTCACCGTGTGGGGGAGCGGCTACGTGGTGCTGCCGGCGCTCGGCCTCTACAAGCCGATCTGGCAGTACGGCGTCCGCGAGCTCGCTCCCGACCTGGGCGCGCACCTGATCTACGGCACCACCACGGTGGGGACCTTCGCCGTGCTGCGGCGCACCGGCGACGGCTGACCGGGCCGCATGTCCGAGATCCCTGCCGCCGCCCCCCCGCCACCTCCGTACCGCTCGGCCGCCCAGCAGGCGAGGATGGTGATGCTCGCCCTGCTCGTCCTCGTGGTCGTGGAGATCGCCGCGGTGGTGGCCGACATCGGCCGGGCCGGCATCACCGGCCGCCTCCTCCGCGCCGAGAACGTGAGCGACAGCGAGATCACCTCGAGCGACAGCTTCGTGCACCTGACCGCGGTGATCGAGATCGCGGTCATGCTCGCCTGCGCCGGGCTCTTCCTGACCTGGCTGTACCGGGTGGTCGCCAACGGACCCGCCCTCGGTGGGCGCGAGCTGCGGTACACCCCGGCCTGGGCGGTGGGCTGGTGGTTCGTGCCCGTCGCCAACCTGGTGCGGCCGTTCCAGGTGGTCGCCGAGGCATGGATGCTCTCGGCCCGCGATCCCGAAGGCAGCCTCGGGCTGCTGCTCCCGGCCTGGTGGGGGCTGTTCATCCTCGGCAACGTGGTGAGCCGCGTCCTGGTGGTCCGGTCCGGTGCCGCCGACGACCTCACCGCGCTCCACAGCGGCGCGATCATCGACGCCGTCGCCTCGGTGGTGCTGATCGCGGCCGCGCTGCTCTGCGTGGTGATGGTGCGGCGGCTCACCGAGCGCCAGGAGCTCAGGCACCGCGCCCTCTCCGCCCCTCCGGCGGCGGCCGGGGGAGCCGCCTGACCAGGCTCACGGCTCGGTGCGGGTCCGGTGCGGGTTCGTCACCGCGATGCGACCCCAGCCGACGGGCGACACGGGGATCGTGTGTCCATCCCCTCACCAACCCTTCCGGAGCACGCTCATGGACCAGATCACCCTTCTCGACGGGCCGGTCGCCCTCACCGACGACGAGACCGCGCCCCTCCTCGAGGCCGCCCTTCCCGAGATCGCCGCCGCCATCCGCCGGCTCGCCGCCACCCTCGACGCCCACTCCGACGAGATCGCCCGCATGGTGGCCGTCGCCGCCTAGGCCCCCCCTCCCTCCGGAGCGCGCGGGGCGCGCTCCGCGGGGGCGCGGCCGGCGAGGACCTCGCCGAGCCGCCGGTGCAGGCCGGTGAGGCCGGTCATCGCGGACTCCAATTCGGCGGGGGGCGCCGCCGACAGCGCCACCAGGGTGGCCTCGGCCAGCGCCGCCAGCCCTGACCGCACCGCCGGCGGGTCGGTGGCGCCGCCGGGCTCGAGCTGCGCCGCCATCAGCCGCGCCGCCTCGTCGGCCGCCCGGCCGGAGAGCCCCTCGCTGTGGATGCGCTCCCAGAGCAGGCGTTGCAGCGGCGGGTTCTGCTGCAGACGCATCAGCGCGCGGGCGTGCTTCTCGGTGAGCTCGCCGGACCGGATGTCCTCGCGGATCGGCTCGGGGAGGCGGGTCACGTTCAGCAGGTTGTGGATGTGCTGGCGGGTGATGCCGACCACCTCGCCGACCTGCTGCCAGGACCGCAGGTTGAGACCGACGCGCAATCGCGTCAGTGCATGCGCGCGATCGACGGCATTGAGCTCCTCGCGCTGGATGTTCTCGATCAGCGCCTCGACGTACGCGCGCTCGTCGTCGGCGTCGACGACGATCGCAGGGATCTCCTGCAGTCCGGCGCCTCGCGCCGCTCTCCAGCGACGCTCGCCGGCGACGATCTCGTAGCTCCCCTCGCCACTGCGGCGCACCCGGATCGGCTGCAGCACGCCGTGCAGAGACACACTCTGGGTCAGCTCCTCGAGGCCGCGCGGGTCGATGCGGCGGCGCGGCTGGTCGGCGCGCGGATGGATGCGCTGCACCGGGATTCGTTGCAGTTCGAACCGTTCGGAGCGTGGGACAACATGGCCTGACAGGGACCGCTCGTCGTCGACCACAGTCCTCACCGTTCTATGACGCACAATCGCCCGCCGATCCTACGCCCTGCCGGGCCAATGCGATATCCGCGTCTGAGTCGGGAAGATGCCGTCGCGCTTTCAGATGCGCCGGTCGGGGAGGATGGCCCCCGCCGCCAGTTGCGTGGGTGCGGCGGGGGCCGCGGAGGGATGAATGGTTCATGGTGTCATCTGCGCTCGCGGTCGCCGGCGCCGTCATGTGACGCGCCGGCACCGGCAAAACCTGCGCGGGTGGACAGTTGTCTGTCCACCCGCATATGGGCTTGTCGCGAAAGCACGTCGAATGCGCTAGCGTGTCGCCCCACCGGTCGGCAGAGGGAAGGAGGGACAGGGACAGGTGCTGACGCCGACACCTCCGCCGCCACGGGGAACCCGGCGGGTGCGGCTCGACGGCGAGACCTGGACCGCCGCCCTGCGCCGCCTCCTGATGGAGCTCGCCGCCAGCTTCCGTCCCGGCTCGGTGGCGAGCGCCGAGGAGATGGCCCGCGGCGGAGCGCTGCTCTACGGGCCGGGCGCGCTCCTCGTCGGCGTCGCCACCCTCCTCCCCCACCCCGGCGCCGACCTCGGGGTGCTGACCCTCGCCGCCCTCGTCGCCGCGGGCATCGCCGCCGGGCTCTGGCTCCGCGGTGGCCGGCTGCCGCGCTCCGTCTATCCCGCGCTCTGCGCGGTGGGCACGATCCTGATCACCGTCGTCGTGCATTTCGGCGGGAGCGATGGGCCGGCCTTCGCCTTCCTCTACGTCTGGGCCGCCCTCTACGCCTTCTACTTCTTCCGCGCCGGGCAGATCCTGCTGCAGCTCCTGCTCCTCAGCCTCGCCTTCCTCCTGGTCGGAACCGCCCCGGACAAGCCCCTCGGCAGCGTCATGGTGATCGCCACCGTGTGCATCGCCGGGGTGCTGATGCGCGGCGCCGTGGACCGGCTGCGCCAGCGTGAGCGCAGCTTCCGCTTCCTCTTCGAGACCAACCCGCAGCCGATGTGGGTGTACGCGGCGGACGACCACCGTTTCCTCGCCGTCAACGACGCCGCGGTCGCCCAGTACGGGTACGGCCGGGAGGAGCTCGCCGCGATGCGGCTCTCCGACATCGCGCCGACCCACCGTGCGATGAACCCGGCGGCCGCGGGGGTGACGCCCCCCGCCGGGAGCCGCCGGGAGGTGCACCGGCTGAAGGACGGCCGTTCGATCGAGACCCAGGTGTTCGTCGACCACGTCTGGTTCGAGCGGCGCCCCGCCATGCTCGCGCTCTGCATCAACGTCACCGAGCAGACCGCCATGGAGCGCGAGCTGCGGCACCGCGCCTTCCACGACCCGCTGACCAAGCTCGCCAACCGGGCGCTGCTCCGCGACCGCCTCGCCCACGCCCTCGCCCGCCGCCGTCGCGAGCCGGCTCCGCTCGGCGTCGTGGTCATCGACCTCGACAACTTCAAGGCGGTCAACGACACCCTCGGTCACGGCGTCGGCGACGAGCTGCTCATCGCCGTCGCCGACCGGCTCGGGGGGCTGGTCCGTCCCGGCGACACGGTGGCGCACATCGGCGGCGACGAGTTCGCGATGCTCCTCGACGGCGCCGGCACCGAGGACCTGAGCGCGGTCGCCGAGCGCATCCTCGAGTCCTTCCGCAGCCCCTTCATCGCGGGGGGCTCGGAGATCGCGGTGACCGCCAGCGTCGGTGGGGCCGTCTCCACCATCGGCCGCTCCGTCGACGAGCTGCTCCGCGACGCCGACCTGGCGATGTACTCGGCGAAGACGGCGGGCAGGAACCGCTACGAGGTGTTCGCGGCGGCGCGCCACGGCGGCCAGCTGCGCCGGCTCGAGCGCACCACGGACCTGCGCAAGGCCGCCGAGAACGACGAGCTCTTCCTCGAGTACCAGCCGGTGATCTCGCTGTCGACCGGTGCGGTGGCGAGCATCGAGGCGCTGGTCCGGTGGCGCCATCCCCGCCTCGGAGTGATCTCCCCCGCCGACTTCATCCCCCTCGCCGAGGAGACCGGGCTGATGGTGCCGATCGGCAGCTGGGTGCTGCGGGCGGCCTGCGAGCAGATGCGCCGCTGGGAGGACACGCTCCCGCGGCCGTCGCACTTCCCGATGGCGGTCAACGTGTCACCGCAGCAGCTGCGCGAGAGCCAGTTCGTCGACGAGGTCGACGCCGTGCTCCGCGAGACCCACCTCGAGCCCTCCCGGCTGACCATCGAGGTCACCGAGAGCGCGATGGTGCACGACCTCGTGACCGTCCGCGAACGGCTCGAGCGGCTGCGCGCCTCCGGGGTGCGGGTGGCCCTCGACGACTTCGGATCCGGCTACTCGTCGCTGGGATACCTGCGCGGCCTGCCCCTCGATCTGGTGAAGATCGACCGCATCTTCATCGGCGACCTCGACCTCGACCCCGAGACCCCGTCGCTCATCGCCTCGATCGTGCGGCTGCTCCAGGCGCTCGACCTCGACATCGTCGCCGAGGGGGTCGAGACCTCCGCGCAGCTCGAGCACGTGCGCGCCCTCGGCGTCGACTGGGTGCAGGGCTTCCTGCTGTCGCCCCCCGCCGGCCCCGACACCGTCGTGGAGCGCCTGCGCGGCGACCTCTGGCGCCCTCACCCGGTGCGGATCTGAGGGCTGGTGTCAAACGGGTTGACTGGTGGCTCGCTCGGGCTGCTCGGTCGTCGAGTCGCTGTCAGGGCGCGGGGGGAGGGGCGGCGGCGCACGGCGGGGACGCCGGCGATCGCTTCGCGATCGACTCGGCTCGGATCTCGCCGCGGGGGTGTACGGCTCGATACGCCCCGCCGAGCCCCGTCGCCCGTCCCCCCGCTGCTGGGAGCGACACGCCTCGCGTCCATGCTCGCCGTGGGCTGAGAATGACGGCAATGGCTGTCGATGTGCTCACCTCGATCGAGATTCGGCGGGCGCGGGCGGAGGTGGCTGCGTTCGCGGCCGATCCGGACAACGCGACGGCGTGGTACCGGAACATCACCGCGGTGGAGTGGGTCACCCCGAGGCCGGCGGGGGTGGGGTCGCGGATCGCCTTCACCGCGCGCTTCCTGGGGCGGCGGCTCGCCTACACCTATGAGGTCCGCGAGGCCGTGCCGGGCGAACGGTTCGTGATGAGCACCGCTCAGGGCCCCTTTCCGAT
>DASXNK010000002.1 GCA_036495095.1 Candidatus Dormiibacterota bacterium
AAGTGGGCGTACATCCGGCTCGAGGGCCGCTCCTTCGGCGACGTGCCCCTCAACGTCGAGCTCAAGCTCGAGGTCCACGACTCGCCGAACAGCGCGGGCATCGTCATCGACGCGGTGCGCTGCTGCAAGCTCGCCCTCGACCGCGGCGTCGCCGGCGCCCTCGAGGGTCCGTCCTCCTACCTGATGAAGTCGCCGCCGCACCAGGTCTCGGACAACGCCGCCCGCGAGCAGACCGAGGACTTCATCGCCGGCCCCGCCCCGGTGCCCGGCGCCGGTGGCAACGGACACCGGCCGGAGCGCAACGCCGGGGCGATGCCGCCGGTCGCCGTCTGACGCCGCCGCGGGATGGGCGGGTCGGGGTCATCTCCCGGCCCGCCCTCGCTCCACCCCGAGCACCTGGTGCAGGGGCTCGCTGCCCCGCGCCTCGTCGGCGACACCGGTCGATCACCGGCAGGCAGTCCGCCTTCAGCCCCGCTTCAGCGGTCTCAGCCGGCCTTCAGCCCCCACCCAGAGACCGTTCAGCCGCCCCACCCACCATCACACCCACAGCCCCGCCACACCAGGGAGCGGGCCACGAACGGGGGGGTCGGACATGATCACGGAGCAGGGGACCAGCACCAAGGCACAGACCGCGATGCGCCTCTGCTTCATCGTCGAGGAGCGCTATCGGGCCGACGGGATGCCGCTGGCGGTGGTCGACCAGCTTCGAGCCTGGGGACACGATGTCACCGTCCTCGAACCCCAGTCGTCGGCCACCTGCCTCAGCGAGTTCGGCGGCGGCGCCTACGACGCGGTGGTGCTGAAGACCGTGTCCGACGGGCCCGGACTCAGCATCCTCGAGGCCGCCGCGGCGCTCGGCGTCACCACCATCAACGACCCCGGCGCGATCCGCATGGTCCGCGACAAGGCGGTGGCCGCGGCCGTCGCCCAGGCCCACGGCCTGCCCTTCCCGCGCACCTGGTTCCTCACCGACCTGCGACTGCTCGACCAGATCCCCGCCTCCGACTACCCGCTGGTGGTCAAGCCGAGCAACGGCAGCGCCTGCCGCTCCATCCATCTGCTGCACAGCCCCGCCGACCTCCCCGCGCTGCGCGACGCCGCGGACAGCGAGGACCGGTTCTTCCTGGCGCAGCAGTACATGGCCAACCCCGGACACGACGTCAAGCTCTACAACACCGGCCGGGAGATCTACGCCACGGTGCGGCGGTCGCCGCTGCACCCCGACGAGCCGGTCAGCGAGCGGCTGGTGCCGCTGACCCCCGAGCTGCGGCGGATCGCCGCGCAGGTGGGCCGGGTCTTCGGCCTCGACATCTACGGGGTCGACGTGGTCGAGACCCCGGACGGCTGGATGATCCTCGACATCAACGACTTCCCCAGCTTCGGCCTGGTCCCGGGTGCGGTTCGCTCGATCGCCCAGGCCGTCCTCGAGCTTGCCGCGCGCGCGGCGGGCCTGCCGGTTCCCGCCGAACCCCGCGACACCGTCGCGGCGGCGCTGCACGTCGTCGAGCCCGCCACCACCCCGGAGCGGGGTGAGGAGATGGAGATGGAGATGGAGATCTGCCTGCTGACCGACCGTCCCGACCACCCCGTGCTCGCCGCCGCGATGGAGCAGCTGCGCCGCCGCCACCGGGTGCGGGTCGTGGACCCGCAGCGGCTGGATGCCGCCGCGGTGGAGCGCGAGCTGCGCGCGCCCGCCGACCTGTACCTGCTCAAGTCGCACACCCCCGCCGCGCTGGCGATCGCCCACCGTCTCGAGGGGCGCGGCGTGCCGGTGCTCAACGGCGCCCTCTCCACCGCCCGCTGCCTCGACCGGGTGGCGCTGGCCCGCCTGCTCGAGGGGTCGGGACTGCCCACCCCGCGCACCTGGAACCCCGGCCGCCTGCGCAGCCTGGCCACCCAGCACGACCTGGTCTTCCCGCTGATCGTGAAGAGCCGGCACAGCCGCCGCGGCGACCTGGTCACCCGGGTCGACGACGCCGCCGGGCTGGCCACGCTGCTCCCGCAGTGGGGCGACGAGCCGGTGGTGGCCCAGGAGTTCCTTCCCGGAGACGGCTGGGACGTCAAGCTCTGGGTGACCGGCGAGACGATCTTCGGCGCCCACCGCCGCACCCCGCTCGAGCCCGGCGCGTCGCGCGAGACCGTGGCCATCCCCGACCTGCCCGCCGAGTGGGTGCGGATCCTGGAGCGCATCGGGTCGGTGTTCGACCTCTCCCTCTTCGGCGTCGACCTGCTGCTCACCGAGCGCGGACCGATGGTCATCGACGTCAACGCCTTCCCCGGCTTCCGCGGCGTCCCCGGCGCCGCCGAGGCGCTGGCGGCGCTGGTGGAGAGCTCGGCCGGCCGCCGGCTCCAGGTCGCCTGAGCACCCCGATGTCCTTTCCCCGCTTCCTCCTCACCAACCTCCGCGGTCAGCGGCTGCGGGTCGCCGTCGCCATCGCGATGACCTTCGGGCTGGTGGCCACCGACATCCTGGTCGCCTTCCCGCTCAAGTTCATCCTCGACAAGGTGGCACACCACCAGGACCCGGTGTTCCCCTTCGCCGGCGCGCTGCTCGGCGGCCTCGACCGGCTCGGGGGCAGGGACGAGCTCCAGCCCAACGAGGTGCACACCCAGCTCGCCGTCATCGCCTTCGCGGGGATCGTGTTCCTCACCCTCAGCATGCTCAATGCGCTGATGACGCACCTGCAGCTGCGCATCGCCGCCTCCACCGCCCAGAACCTGGGACAGCGGCTGCGCACCACCGTCTTCGCCCACCTCGAGCGCCTCCCCCTCGACTGGCACGGACGCCAGCGCACCGGCGACCTGGTGCAGCGC
>DASXNK010000003.1 GCA_036495095.1 Candidatus Dormiibacterota bacterium
GCTCGAGCAACGGTTCCTCCTCTCGGCGCTCACGCGCCGTCCGATGCGACAGTCTAGTCACAACGGGTTGCATCACGCAACGCACCATGCTACGATCGTTGCGTAGTGCAACGGTTCGGGGCGGGGGACGGCGACGGCCCGGATCGCCCAAGGAGGGCACGGAGATGACCGACGAGCAGTGGCTCCGGCTGGAGCTCAAGAACGCGCGGGCACGCCGCCATCACCCCGGCGGGGGCGTCGCCGCCCGGGTGGCGCGGGTGCTGCACCGTCTGGTCCGGCACCGGGCCTAGGCGGGGTCTCCCGACCGACCGGAAGGCCACGGGAGCGTCACCGCCGCGCCACCCCTGTGCGACCCGCGTCGCCTAGCCTGAGCCGGTCGGCTCCCGACAAACTGGCAAACCCGTCGCGAGGCGGGGACGCAAAGCCACGGGTCTCTCGCTGAGACAGCCGGGCTGCCGAAGGAGTGCACACGGGGCCGAGAGGAGATCCTCGTATGGCCCTGGCCGCGCGGCTGCGCCGCCGACCGCGGCGCGACTGCGCCGGTGTCAGCCTGGTCGAGTTCGCGATGGTGTCTCCCGTCCTCTTCCTGCTGGTGATGGGCATCGCCGTCGGCGGTGTGGTGGTCACCAACCAGCTGCAGCTCAGCAGCGTGGTCCGTGAGGGCGCCCGCGCCGCCGCGGTCTGCGGCGGGATCGGGAGGTCGCCCGCCCAGCTGCTTCCCGACGGTGGGACGTGCAGCAACGGAGCGCTGGTGTCATTCATCGCCGGCAGCCTCCATTCGGTTCCCGGCACGGTGGCGCTGAACATCACCGTGATCAACGGGAACAGCATCCCCAACGACCCGAACGTGCTCGATGAGTGCCAGAAGGGGAAGACCGTCGTCGTCGACGCCAGCTTCGCCCAGCCGCTGTATGTGCCGCTTCTCGGGAACCTGCTCGGCGACAGCGGCGGCCTGCTGGTCCGCACCCTCCACGCCAGCGCCGAGGCAACGTGCGAGCAGTGAGACGGTCCGCGCGGCGGCGGGGCCAGGCCCTCATCGAGGTGGCGCTGACCGCTCCGTTCCTTCTCATGCTCCTCGGTGGCGCGGCGCAGGTCGGGACCATCGCCTACGGCCTGGTCACCGTGGACACGGCCGCGCGCGAGGGCGCACGGGTGGCCTCCGAGAACCCGCACACCGGGCTCGACCCGCTGAGCAGCTCCCCCTACACCTGCAGGGCGAACGATGCCAACCCGGTCTGCGTCGCGGTCCGCAACGCCTCCGGTCAGCTGGACTACACGCGGTTGACGATCACCATCACCAGCCCGTCGACGCTGTCGCGGGCGCCCGCCGACGCGGTGCGCGTCTCCAATCCGTGCGGCAGCTCGGAGGCGACGCTGACCGGCGTCGTGTCCAACCTGCCCACGGGGGCCGGCGGGGCGACCGTGCAGGGGTCGGCGGGTGGCAGCCGATCGGCGGTGAGCACCGGGACCAACGGCGCCTACACCCTCTGCCTCACCCCCGGTTCGCAGGTGGTCACCGCCACCGCCTTCGGAAGCGGGTGTGACTACGGCGACGCGACCCGCCTGACGGTTGCGGCGGGGTCCACCGCCACGCAGAGCTTCAGCCTGCCCGCGTCGTGCCCGACGCCGCCGCCCCTGTCCTCCGCCACCCCGGCGCCGACGGCGACGCCGGGATCGACGCCGTTCCCCAGCGCCACCCCCGTGGCGGGAGCGGACTGCCCCTCGGAGACGAGGGTGACCGACCAGCAGTACGTCACCGTCACGGTGTCCTACCCGGTTCCCATCTTCGTGCCCTTCGCGGGGTTCCTCGGGGATCCCGCCAACCCGCGTCAGCGCACGGCAACGTCCAGCGTGACCATGGAGATCGAGCCGTGCACCCTCACCCAGGGCCAGTGACCGCGGCGGCGCGCGCGGGCCGGCTGCGGCGGCGCACCCAGCGGGGCCAGGCGATCCCGATCATCGCCGTCGCCTCGACGGTGCTGCTCGGCTTCACCGCGATGGCCGTGGATCTCAGCGTCCAGACCCATTTCCGGCGCGACCTCCAGAACGCGGCCGACGCCGCCGCGCTGGCCGGCGCCCATCACCTCTCGACCGCCCCGGTGACCCAGGCTGAACGCACCGCCGGAGTCCAGGACGCCGTCATGGTGCTCCACACCCGCCTCCAGTGGCCCCTGGGCGGAGTCAGCGTGGCCGCCTACGCGCAGTCCGTCACCGCCGGCGCCGCCGGCTGCGCCGGAAGCACGTCCTGCAGCGTCACCTTCACCGCGGGCACCGATACGGTCACGGTGAGCACGCCGCCGGTCGCCGCGCGGCTCGCAGCCTACAACGGGGACTCCCAGTATCTCGAGGTGAATGTCCGCCAGGGGTCGTACGCGGGCATCGGCGGGGCGATCGGGCTGCTGCCGGGGGCGACCGGCGCCCACGCGGTCGCCTATCACTTCGCGCCCGCGCAGCCGTTCGGCTTCGCGCTCTATGCGGGCAGCTACGCGCAGGACAGCAACTTCAACCAGATCATCACCGGGAACGTCTACGCCTACCGGAGCGTGCAGCCGCAGTCCAGCGGCCATGCGGCGACCTGCGCCCAGGGCGGCTCGATCGTCCTCGGCGATCCCCAGGCGCCCCACGCCCTGCCCTCCCCGGATCCCTCCGCGGGGCAGCCACAGCAGGCGTCGGTCACACCGCTCTCCTTCCTCGCGGACTGCGCCACGGCCGGCGGGGGCCAGGTGGCGCAGACCCTCGCCGAGGGCTGTCCGACGACCATCCAGGGGGTGTCGCTCACCGCCACCAACAGCTACGTCGACGACACCTCCATCAGCCAGACGCTGCCCCCGGGGATCAGCAGCGTCGGCACCACCAGGGCCTGCGTCGCCGTACCCGCGATCGCAGCCCCCGACCTCGGTGCGCCCACCCTCGCCAGCAGCCCCAGCACCTACGGCTGCAGCGGAAATCAGGGGCTCATCGGCGGCGTCTACCAGCCGGGGATCTACACCTGCGGCCTGACCGTCGATCATCCGCTGGCCCCCGGCGTCTACGAGATCGTCCACAACACCACCCTGGCCAACGACGTCACTGTCAGCCAGGCGGTGTCCGGGACCTGCAATGGCGCCGACGCGGCCGTGTACGGCGTCTGCCTCTACGGGGTCACCTTCTACCTGCAGCAGAGCGGCGGAGCCGGCGCCACCATGTACGTGGGACGGGGTGGCGGGATCCAGGCCAGGCTGACCCCCTACACGCCATCCGGCACCAGCAACCCCAACGACGGCCGGTACCCGGTCTACGCGCCCCGGGGGGTCACCGCGCAGCTCACCGTCGACAAGAACAGGAGCCTGCTCAGCCTCCAGGGCACCGTGTACATGCCGTCCGGGATCACCTCGACGACGAGCAACGCCGACATCACCGTCGACGGCCAGGCGATCGTGGCCTCATGGATCAACCAGGGCGGCAACCATCCCAA
Source organism: Candidatus Dormiibacterota bacterium (assembly GCA_036495095.1). Lineage (NCBI taxonomy): Bacteria > Bacillati > Candidatus Dormiibacterota > Candidatus Dormiibacterota bacterium. The sequence continues at coordinate 3,455 of DASXNK010000003.1, forward strand.
CCCCCGGATCACCTACAACGCGGGAACGGTGGCGCAGCAGCGCGAGATCCTGCGGCTGGTGGAGTAGCCGGTCGTGGCTCAGCGGCCGAGCAGCCGCTCGTAGGCGCCCACCGCGAGCCGGTCGACGCGGTCGTTGCCGGGATCGCCGCTGTGGCCGCGGACGTGCTCGAACCTCACCCGGCCGTCGACCAGCGGGTCGATGGTGGGGAACAGGTCGAGGTTCTTGTTCCGCTTCCAGGTGCGGCTCAGCCAGTTGATCACCCCGAGGCTGTCGGTGCGCACCACCACCCGCCACGACGGGTCGTCGCCGATCCGCCCGCGCACCGCGCGCAGCGCCTCGCGCACCGCCTTGAGCTCCTCGCGGTTGTTCGTGGTCATGGTCTCGGCCTCGGCCCGCTCCTCGACACCGCCGTCCGGCCACTCCAGGCGGTAGGCCCAGGCGCCGGCCCCCGGATTGCCCGAGCAGGCGCCGTCGGTGTACGCGACCACGGTGCGCGCCGGTGCGGCCACGTCCAGGCTCAGCTGCCTCCCGTCCACGGTCACCTCACCACCACCCGGTCGCAGTTCGAGCACTGCACCAGCTCGCTGCCCATGCGGGCGGCGCGCACCTCGCGCACCCCCAGGGGCAGGTGGCAGCCGCCGCAGGAGTCGCCCTGCAGCGGCGTGACCGCGGGGTGCAGCCGCGTCGCCAGCCGGGTGTAGAGCGCGAGCTCGGCGGGCGGCAGCGCGCCCGCGACGGCGGCACGGTCCCGCTCCAGCTCGGCGATCTCCTCGCCCAGCGCCTCCAGCCTGGCCCGTTCGCCGGCGGCGGCGTCGCCGCGATCCTGCTCGATGGTGGTGACCGTGGCGGCGGCGGCGTTCGCGGCCGTGTCCGCGGCCTCCGCCTCCTCCATCAGCTGGAGCTCTGCGTCGTCGGCCTCGGCCATCCGCTCGCGCACCTCGGCGAGCTCGCGCTGGAGGGTGAGGAGGTCCTGGGGATTGCGCACCGAGCCGCCGTACAGCTGGCGGTCGATGACCTTCACCCGGGCGCGCAGGGCGGCGCTCTCGCGCGCCGCGGCGGCGAGCCGGTCCTCGGCCCTGCCACGCTCCGCCGCGAGGCCGTTGGCGCGTCGCCGCGCCGCCTCGAGCTCGGGAGAGCCGGCGATGCGCGCCTCGACCTCACGCGCGGCGGTGCGGCGCCCGGCGAGACGGTCGTCGATCTGCTGCAGCTCGAGCATCGCGGCGGTGCTCACACCTCGAGCACCCAGGTCGCGTAGGCGCGGCCGCGCTGCTCGCAGACGGTCTCGACCGCCACCCGCCAGCCCGCCGCGCGCACCCAGCCGGCGAGCTCGTCGGGATGCTGGACGCACTGCAGCGCCACCCAGCGCAGCCCCCGCCCCGGCGCCTGGGCGGCGATCTGGGTCAGCCGCCGGGCGCCGAGACCGGCGATGACCACGCCCTCGACCTCACCGGCGGCGAGCGGCTCGAGGCCGCTGCCCCGGCGCGCCTCCACCCGGCCCCCGGCCTCCCAGCGCTCCAGGTTGCGGCAGAGCTCGGCGTAGGGGCCGTCGGTGTTCTCGGTGGCGATCACGCGGTGGGAGCGGGCGGCGAGGTGGACGGCGAGGCGGCCGTGGCCGGCGGCGACGTCGGCGACGCTCTCCGCGTCGGGCAGGACGGCGAGCAGCCCCTGGAGGCGGCGGGGCAGCGGCGGGGTGGTCATCAGGCCGCCCCCGGGCGGGGCGCGGCGGCGGGGCGGGGGCGGGGCCGGGCGTCCCGCTCCGCCGCCGCCACCGAGGCCGCCACCAGGCCGTCGAGGGAGCGCCGGGCGCCGCCTCCGTCGACCGACGCGCGGGCTCGGTCCAGCCCCTCGGCGAGGTCGCCGGCGCGCTCCGCGGCCCAGAGCGCGGCGGCGGCGTTGAGCAGCACCACGTCGCGCATCGGCCCGGGCTCGCCGTCGAGCACGGCGCGCAGCCGCGCCGCGTTGTGGTGGGCGTCGCCGCCGCGGAGCGCCTCCACCGGCGCCGGGCGCAACCCCAGGGCGGCGGGGTCGATCTCGAACTCGCGCAGCACGGCGGGGCTCACCTCGAGGCAGCGGGCGACACCGCTGAGCCCGAGCTCGTCGATGCCGCCGGGGCCGGCGAAGACGAGCGCGTGGCGGTGGCCGAGCCGGCAGAGCACGCCGGCCATCCTGCCCGCCAGCCCGTGGTCGCCGACGCCGAGCGACTGGTAGGGGACGCGCGCCGGGTTGGCGAGGGGACCGAGCACGTTGAAGGCGGTGCGGATGCCCAGCTCGCGCCGGAGCGGGCCGACGTGGCGCATGGCGGGGTGGAAGGCGGGCGCGAACAGGAAGCCGATGCCCACCTCCTCGACGCAGCTGCGCACCCCGTCGGGGCTGAGCGCGATGGCCACGCCCAGCTCCTCGAGGACATCGGCGCTGCCGCAGCGGCTGGAGGCCGCCCTGCCACCGTGCTTCGCCACCGGGCAGCCGGCGCCGGCGACCACGAACGCCGCGGCGGTGGAGATGTTGAAGGTGCCGCTGCCGTCGCCGCCGGTGCCGCAGGTGTCGACGGCGTCGACCGCCAGCTCGACGCGCAGCGCGTGGTCGCGCATCGACATCACCATGCCGGTGAGCTCCTCGACGGTCTCACCGCGGATGCGCAGCGCCGCCAGGAGGGCGCCGATCTGCGCCGGCGTGGCGCTGCCCTGCATCACCCGGTCCATCACCGAGCGCGCCGTCTCCACGTCCAGATGCTCTCCGCGGACGAGCCGCTCGAGCGCCTCGCGCAGGAGCGTGTCGGCCTCGGTCATCGCCGCCGGACGGTAGCAGGTCCGCGACGATCGGGGACCGCCGGCGCACCCGGGAGCGCCCGGTGAATGCATACTCCGCCCAGATGCCGGCACGCTCGTCCCTCCCCTTCGACCCCGAGGCGATCCGGCCCTGGCGGTTGGGCTCGGGGCGCCGCGGCGCGGTGCTCCTCCACGGCTTCGCCGGCACCCCGCCGGAGCTGCGCCGCCTCGGCGAGCATCTGGCCGCCCAGGGCTGGCGGGTCGACGGCCCGCTGCTCACCGGCCACGGCACCACTCCGGAGGACCTCGCCCGCACCCGCTGGCAGGACTGGGCCCGCTCCGCCGCCGAAGCCGTCGACCGGGTCGCCGCCGAGTGCGACCAGGTGGTGGTCGCGGGACAGTCGATGGGCGGCGCCCTCGCTCTGCACCTCGCCGCCCACGACACCCGGATCGCCGCGGTGGCCACCCTGGCGGCACCGGTCTGGCTCAGCGACTGGCGGCTGAAGATCATCTTCGCCGCCAAGTACGTGCAGCGCTGGCACACCCCCGACCCCGCCGACATCGACCTGTACCTGCCCGAGGCGGTCCAGGAGCTGCACTCCTACGGGCGCCGCTCCACCCGCTCGATCCATGAGCTCACCCGGCTGCTGCGCACCGTGCGCGGCGAGCTGGCGATGGTGCGCCAGCCGGTGCTGGTGTTGCACGGGGGAGGCGATCGCACCGTCGACCCGAGGAACGCCGACGACATCGCCCGCGGTCTGGTCTGCAGCAGCGAGGTCGAGGTGGGCCGCTATCCGCGCAGCGGCCACGCGATGAGCGTGGACGTCGACCGCGACGAGCTCAACCCGCGGATCGCCGCCTGGTTCGAGCGCCACACCCGCGACGCCGGCGTGGCCCGCACCGGATGAGGCGCTACTGCTGACCGCCGAGGGACTCGCGGAGCAGCCGCGCCATGTCCTCGTCGATGACCGGATTGGCGGGGGGCCCCTCGTCCACCGGGGGGCGCCGGCTGGCGCGGCCGCCGGAGCGGGCGTCGCGGCCGGGCGGCGGCGGCCGGTCGCCGCCGCGGAGGCCGCCGCTGTGGGTGGTGCCGCACGAGGTGCAGACGTACAGCGCCACGCTCTCGCCGGCCCGCACATAGCTGGTGTGGGAGAAACGGGTGGCGGCGCCGCACATGCGGCAGCTGCGGTTGGCGGGGAGGGCGTCGGGCGCCCCCGGATTGCCCCGGCTCACCAGCGAAAGGCTGACGTGTTCGGCCAGAATGCGCCCACCGTGACGGCAGCGTCACCGCCCCGTGTCGTTCTCGCCATCGGCTGTCACCCTCCGGGACCGGGCTTCACTGGACTCGTCACCACCCCTCAGGAGCACACGAGGACGATGAACTCACGGCGGAGGCGGGACCCGCGGCGGCGCGGGACGACCGGTCGCCGGAGGAGTATGCGGGAATGGAAAGGGACGTGAACCCGGTGCAGGGCGGTCTCACCCTCGTCGATCATCCCGGGCCCGTGGAGCTCCAGGCGCAGGTCGACCTCGCCGAGGACACCGCCGCCGCACGCTACCGCCGCCTCCGTGACTACACCTGCCTGCTCGCCGGTGCGCTCCGCCACGACGACGCCATGAGCCGGCTCGAGCTCGCCCTGCAGCAGGCGCCGGCCGTCCAGGTCCCCTGACCCGGCACCGGGTACGCTGACCCGGATGCTGCTGGACCGTCTCCGCGGCGCCGTCGACCCGGTCCCGGCGCCGGGCGCGGCCCCAGCCCCCGAGGTCACCGCGGCGGTGCTGCTGCTGGTCGATCCGGCCGACCCGGCGCTGCCGCTGCTCTTCATCCGCCGCAGCCGGCGGGTGCGCACCCACCGCGGGCAGATCGCGTTTCCCGGCGGCGGCATCGACCCCGGCGACGCCGGCGTGGTCGGCGCGGCGCTGCGCGAGGCGCTGGAGGAGCTGGCCGTCCCCGTCGACGCGGTCGAGCCCCTCGGGCTGCTGGCCACGGTGCAGACCCGCGGCTCGGCGCGCAGCCTCTGCCCGGTGGTTGGCCTGCAACGCCGCCCGGTCACGCCGGTCGCCGACGGCTACGAGGTGGCGACCTGGTTCCGCATCCCCGTCGCCGAGCTGCTCGGGGCGCCGCTCACCAGCCGGAGCATCCCCGGGATGGAGGGGGACGCCGTGGTGCACTTCTACGAGGCCCACGGGCAGGTGATCTGGGGGGCCACCGCCGCGGTCCTCCACGACCTCCTGGGACGGCTGGGCGCACCCCGCGAGGTGGGCGCTCAGCGGTAGCGGGGGTGCACCACGAACGGGTTGTGGCGCATCTCCTCGCTCACCGTGGTGCTGGGACCGTGCCCCGGGTAGACCCGGGTCTCCGGGGGCAGCGCGTAGATGGTGTTCTCGATCGAGAACATCAGCGTGTCCCAGTCGCCGCCGGGGAGGTCGGTGCGGCCGACGCTGCGCTGGAAGAGGGTGTCGCCGGCGATCAGGTCGGGGCCGACCAGGAAGCAGACCGAGCCGCGGGTGTGCCCCGGGGTGTGGAGCACGCGGACGTCGAGCTCCTGCCAGCGCAGGCTCTCGCCGGGGACCAGGTCGGTCTCGCAGATCACCGGCGGCAGGTCGGCGGGGATGCCGGGGAGCCGTGACGCCCACTCCAGCAGCGGCCGGTCCTCGGCGTGGATGGCGGCCTCGCAGCCGTGCGCCGCCTTCACCGCGGGCACCCCGTTGACGTGATCCGGATGGCCGTGGGTGAGCAGGATGCGCTCGCAGCGCAGCCCGTCCCTCTCCAGCAGCTCCAGGGTCCGGGGATGCTGGAGGCCGGGGTCGAGGACCAGCACCGCGTCGGTGTCGCGGCGCCGCAGCACGTAGCAGTTCTGGTCGTAGGTGGGGTCGACGACGATCGACAGCTGGACCAGGTCACGCAGTGCCTCGGGCATGGCAACCAGTCTACCGGCGGCTCCCCTCAGCCCGTCGCGGCGCGGAGGAAGGAGGCGACGGAGGCGTGGCCGAGCGCGTTGGGGTGGAAGCTGCTGTAGGGGTCGCGCCAGCGGCCGCCGTACGCCCACTCCTGGGCGGTGCACAGCTCGTGGCCGGCGAACGCGGTCTCGACGTCGACGACCTGGGTCCGGGGCACCCCCTCGGCGGCATGGCGGATCACCGCGTTCATCCGCGACCACTCGGCGCGGAACCAGTCGACGTCCTCGCGGGTCAGCGTCCAGGTCGACGCGCAGGTGCCCCCGGAGCGGAGGATCTGCGGATAGGTGACCACCAGCAGCTGGGCGCCGGGGGCGCCGGCGACGACCTCGCCGTAGAGCCGGTGGAGCGGGCCGGCGAGGGAGTCGATCCGCTGGTCCTCGTCGGGGTAGTCGGTGCGGCATCCCGAGCCCGGCTGGAGGCAGTGGATCACGATCTCGCCGAAGCGGGCGTCGTTGCCGCCGACGGTGAGGCTCACCAGCTGCGCGGGTGCCAGCGCGGCCAGCTGGGACTGCTCGACGCTTCCGATCGTGGCACCGGTGCAGGCGGCGAAGTCGGTGAGGGTGAAGCGGCCGCCGCTGGAGCGCGCGAAGACCGGGGCGTAGCTGTTGGCAGAGCGGCGGCAGTTGGTCCCGTCCTCGCTGCCCGACCCGGTCCCGCTCACGTACGAGTCCCCGAGGGCGGCGTAGGCGAGCCCTCCGGCGGCTGCCGCCGGGACCCGGCCGCCGGTGGCCACCAGGAGCAGCGGCAGCGCGACCAGCGCGATCGCACGTCGGACCCGTCCCATCGCCGCCTCCCTCCGTGGTGATCGCTGCAGGTTCCCCGGGTCGGGTCCCGCTGTCAACCCCGCAGCTCGACCGCCACCCCCGGGGTCACCGGGGCGCCGTCACCCGCGATCACGAAGCCGGCGCGGCGGTCGCCGCCATGACGGCGCTCGCCGCCGGGGAGCAGCGCTCGGGCGAGCACCTGGTCGACGTTGTCGACCGGCACCACCTCGATGCGGTCGAGGATCTCCTTGTCGACCTCGCGGAGGTCGCGCTCGTTGCGGCGGGGCAGGAGGAACACGGCGATCCCGGCGCGGTGGGCGGCGAGCAGCTTGTCCTTCACCCCGCCGATGGGGAGCACCCGGCCGCGCAGCGTCACCTCGCCGGTCATGGCGACACGGCGGTCGACCTTCCGGCCGCTGGCGGCGCTGACCATCGCCGTCACCATGGTGACCCCGGCGGAGGGGCCGTCCTTGGGGATGCCCCCGGCGGGCACGTGGATGTGCAGGCCGTGGTTGTCGAAGAAGCCCTTGCGCGCGCCGTAGCGATGGGCGTTGACCCGCGACCAGCTCAGCGCGGCGCGGGCCGACTCCTCCATCACGTTGCCCAGCTGGCCGGTGAGCAGCAGCTCGTTCTTGCCCTCGATGGCGAGCGCCTCGACGGTGACGATGTCGCCGCCGACCTCGCTGACCACCACGCCGGTGACGGCGCCGACCTGGTCCTCCTCCTCGGCCTCGCCGAAGTCGAAGCGCTGGGGCCCGAGGTACTCCTCGAGGTCGCCGGGAACGACCACCACCGCGTCGGTGCTCCCCGACTCCACGAGCTTGCGGGGCACCTTGCGGCACACCTGCGCGATGGTGCGCTCGAGCTGGCGCACCCCGGCCTCGTGGGTGTAGCCGCGGATCATCGCGAGCAGGGCGTCGCCGGTGATCTCCATCTCGGTGCTGTCGAGGCCGTGCTGGTCCATCTGCCGCGGCACCAGGTGGCGCTCGGCGATGCCCAGCTTCTCCGCCTCGGTGTAGCCGGTGATGCGGATCAGCTCCATGCGGTCACGGAGCGCCGGGCCGATGGTCTCGACGACGTTCGCGGTGGTGATGAAGAGCACCTGGGAGAGGTCGTAGGGGACCTCCAGGTAGTGGTCCGAGAACTCGCGGTTCTGCTCCGGGTCGAGCACCTCGAGCAGCGCCGCGGAGGGATCGCCGCGGAAGTCCGCGCCGACCTTGTCGATCTCGTCGAGCATGATCACCGGGTCGCGGGTGCCCGCCTGCTTCATCGACTGGATGATCCGGCCGGGCAGCGCGCCGATGTAGGTGCGGCGGTGGCCCCGGATCTCCGCCTCGTCGCGGATGCCGCCGAGCGACAGCCGCACGAAGCGCCGGTTCATCGCCCGGGCGATGCTCCGTCCCAGCGACGTCTTGCCGACGCCCGGCGGCCCCACCAGGCAGAGGATCGGGGTCTGCAGCGCGCGTCGCGGGCGCGGCTCCTCGACCGCGGGGGTGGGGGTGCTGGGCGCGTCCGACGCCGGCGGCGGCGCCGGCGTCTCGCCCTCCAGCGCCGCGGCCCGCTCGGCCTCGCGCATGCGCTGCCGGCCGAGGGTGCGCTGGCGCACCGCCAGCCACTCCAGCAGGCGGTCCTTCACCTTGGGCAGGCCGTAGTGGTCCTCGTCGAGGATCTGCTTGGCGCGCTCGATGTCGATCTCCTCCGGGGGAGGGTCGGCCCAGGGGAGGTCGAGCAGCCAGTCGACGTAGGTGCGCACCATGCCGAGCTCGGGCGATGCCTGGGGGATCTGCTCCAGCCGCGCCACCTCCTTGAGGGTGCGGGCGCGCACCGGGTCCGGCATCCCCGCGTTCTCGACACGGGTGGCCAGATCGTCCTCGTCGCCGACGGTGCCCTCGAGCTCGGCGAGCTCGCGCCGGATGGCGCGGAGCTGCTCGCGGAGGATGTGCTCGCGCTGACCCTTGTTGATGGTCTTCTGCACGTCCTCGTTGATCTTGCTGCGCAGCTGCGCGACCTCCACCTGCCGGGCGAGCAGGGGGACGAGCAGGCGCAGCCGCGCGGCCACGTCGGTCTCCTGGAGCAGCGCCACCTTGTCGGCGGCGGCGATGTCGGGCGCGGCGCTGCAGACGTCGGCGATGCGGACCGGCTCGGTGGCGCGCGACACCGCCACCGCCACCTCCGGCGCCACCGCGGCGCCGGCGACGACGTACTCGCCGAACAGCGACCTCACCGAGCCGGCGAGGGCGTCGATCTCGCTGCCCTCCGCGATGGTGTCCTCGACGCTGACGACGGTGCCGGTCCAGCCCTCGCCGTCGGTCTCGAGCGACTCGATGCGCACCCGCCGCTGGCCCTCGACCAGGGCCTGGGC
>DASXNK010000004.1 GCA_036495095.1 Candidatus Dormiibacterota bacterium
CCGGGGAGCGAGGAGGTGGACGGCCTCCACGTCGAGGCTCTCCTCCGCGTACCAGCCCCCGGGGTCGCAGTGGGTGCCCGCCTGGGGGCTGGTGAGCGGCCGCGCCGGGATCTCGGTGAGCTGGTCGCGGCCGAGGGGCACCAACCCGCGGCTCCGTGAGTAGCGGTCGACGTCGGCGCGGATGGTGGGGCTGGCGTAGGCGTCGGTGACCGCCACCGTCTGGCCGCGCCCGTCGAGGCCGTCCCGCTCGGCATCGGCGAGGCCGTAGACGGTGCGCAGCTGCACCGCGCTGTAGCCGCAGGGCACGTAGGGCGGCACCGTCCCGTAGGCGGGAGGCAGCTCGGTGGCGAGGCGCTCGCCCCACCAGGCGCTGCACGGTGGTGCATTCACGAATCCTGCGGGTGCCGCCGGCCCGGCGATGGCGTGGTCGGGGCGGACCGCGGCGCCGCCCTCGTCGAGGCCGCTGACCGCCACGACGCCGTGCAGGGCCGGCATCGACGGCGCCACCGTGGGCCCGCGGAGCACCCGGTCGCCGACGCGATAGCCGGCGAGGCCGGTGCCGAAGGCGGCCGCGACCCGCGCGGCGGTGCCCTCGGCGGCGACGTAGTGCCGGTTGGCGGGGATGTCGACGACCCGCAGCCCCTGGCCCCGAAGCCAGGCGGCCACCGCCTCGACGTCGGCGGCGGCCGGGGCGAAGCGCTCGCGGAACTCGCCGGCGCCGAGGTGACGGCCGTAGCGCGGGCTGCGCGGGTCGGAGACCGCCTCGGCGAGCCGCAGCGCCTCCTCGGGGTTGCGCCACGACATGTAGACGGCGAGGTCGACCAGCTCCGAGCCCGGCACCGGCGCCTCCCGCTGCGCCGGCACCGCCCACTCCGGGACGCTGCCCGCCAGGCTCACCCGGACCTCGGCCGAGGCCACCGAGCGGTGCCCGGCCAGGCTGGTGAGCACGGCGGCTGCGGGGCTGAGCGCGAGCAGGCCCAGCCCGGCCAGGCGACGCCGACCGATCATCCACCACCGCCTTGGAGTGCCACCGCCGAGGGGGCTGCAGGATGGCGGTGCCACGGCGCCGCTGTCAACGCGCCGCCGTGGCCGGCTACGCCGCGGCCACGAAGGCGGCGATGTCGGGGGTGCCGCGGCCGGTGCAGTAGTCCCACCCCGGGGTGGCGGCGTGGAGCACCTGCGAGCCGGCGACGATGTCGTTGAAGGCGGCGGCGGGCACCCGGTAGATGACCTGGTCGGCGAACCCCAGCCCGCCACCATGGGCCTGCTGGGCGCGCGCCCAGACCCCGAGCCAGGCGGGCGCGCTGGCGCTGGTGCCGCCGTAGATCATCTCCCTGCCGTCGACCACCACCGAGTAGCCGCTCAGGGGATCGGCGTCGAGGCTCACGTCGGGGGTGCCGCGGCCCACCCCCAGGAAGCTGCCCCCGGCGCCCGACTGGTAGGCGCCGGGCCGCTCCACCTGCGAGATGCCGCCGCCACCGGCCTTCCACGCGACCTCCCTCACCGCCCCGGGCTGGCCGGTGATGGTGGTGCCGCCGACGCTCACCGCGGCGCTACTGGACGCCGGGTACAGGGGGCCGGGCAGCCCCGCGGGGATGCCGTTGACGCCCACCACCGCGGGGCAGAACGAGCCGCTGTCGCCGCTCGCGGCGAAGAGGCTCTGCCCCTGGGTGACCGCCTGGAGCATCAGCGGGTCGAGGGCGTCGACGACGCCGGTCAGGTAGGCGACGCTCTCGCAGGCGCCGAACGAGGCGCTCGCCTGGGGGGCGCGGTCGTCGGTCACCCAGCGCGCCATCATCGAGGCGACGTCGCCGCTGCTCAGCGAGGTGGTGTCGTAGACCAGCAGGTCGGTGACGTCCGGCGCCATCCCGGTCGAGACCTGGGTGTCGAGGTCCCACTCCGGTGAGCCGGCGAGGTCGGTGGAGGGCGTGCCCACCGGCACGGTGGTCCAGCGCACCCGGGGCAGGCCGCGGCGGCTCTCGAAGAGGGCGAGGTCGCTGCGGGCGTGGCTCACGTCGCCGGCGGCGAGCACGGCGACGGTCTGGCCGGCGCCGCGCACCGCCGGGGGCGCGTCGTAGAAGCGCCAGAGGTCGGCCGGCCCGTGGCGGGAGAGGTGCACCGACGGTGGCGGCGGCGGCACCCCGTCGGGGATGGGCGGCGGCTCCGCGGGCCGGCGCAGGGTGGGCTCGAGACGGCCGAGGTCGCCGAGGCCGAGCACCGCCCGCACCCGGCCGGCGAGGCCGTCGGGGAGCCGGGCGTCGCGGTCGGGCGCGACGTAGTCGAGGCCGGGCGCGTGGTAGGCGTGGAGCCGCACCCCGAGGGCGGCCTCGACCACCGGGCTGGGCGCGCTGAGGCGCACCAGGGTGCGGGCGGCGGAGACCGACGTCACCGCGAGCCCGGTCCGCCGCGCCCACTCCGCGACCGCCGCCACCGAGGCCGGCTCGGCGCCGAAGCGCGTCGCGAACTCGCCGGCGGCGAGGAAGCGGTGGTGGGCCGGGTCGGCGGGGCGGCCGAGCGCGGCGGCCAGGGCCGCGGCCCCGGCGGGGTCGCGGAGGGGCAGCACCAGGGTGAGGTCGAGCCGTCGCGGGGCGATCGTCCCCCGGTCGACCGCGCCGGCGACGCGCAGCTGCTGGAGGCCGGGCACCACCGGCGCGGCCGGCGGAGCCGCCGCCCGGGCGGTGGGGACGGCGGCGGTGAGCACCAGCGCGGCGGCGAGGCCGCGCAGGACATGGCGGCCTGCGCGCACGGCGGTCCTCTGGGTGGGCGGGAGCGTTGGTGGGGCGGGGTGTCCCGACATCATCGTCGGCACTCGGCGCGGGTGTCCACCGCGAACGCAGGGAATCGGGCGCTCGACCCCTCGCGCGCACGGCCCCGGTGAGCGACACTGTGGGCACCGTGAGATCCGGCGCTCCTCCCCCCGGTGCCACCAGGCCGCAGCGACCGCTGCGCCGCTATCGGGAGAGCGTCTGCTTCCTGGTCGCCCTCGGCCTCTACCTGGTGGCGTGGTCGGCGGTCCGCGGTGGCTACGCCGGCTCTCCCCACGGCTACCGGCTGCTGGGGGCGCTCGGGTTCGCAGAGGGGGTCTCGCTGGCGCTGCTGTTCTGGCTCCAGCAGACCCGGCTCATCCGCACCCCCATCCCCTGGATCTCGATCGCCTGGCGGACGCTGCCGGTGTGGGCCGCGATCGAGGTGATCATCGGCGTCGCCCTGGCCCGCGCCCAGGGTTAGGCTCGCGCCGGCTCCAGCCCGAACCAGGCGGCGGTGGCGGCGAGGCCGTCCTCCACCGCGGTCCGGGGCTCCCAGCCCAGCCAGCGACGTGCCCGCGCGCCGTCGAGGCTCACCCGCGCCACCTCACCGGCACGGGCGGGGGCGGATTCCACGCCGCCACCGCCGCCGCCACGGTCGAGCAGGATCTCCACCACCCGGCGGACGCTGGTCTGCTCGCCGGTGCCGACGTTGACGAAGCCGGAGCGGCGGGCTGCGAGGGCGGCGAGATTGGCGGCGACCACGTCGAGGACGAAGACGAAGTCGCGGGTCTGCTCGCCGCTCCCCACCACCAGAGGCGGGCGGCGGGCGCGGAGGCGGTGGCAGGTGATCGCCACCACCCCGGCCTCGCCGGTGCCGTCCTGGCGGGGGCCGTACACGTTGCCGTAGCGCAGCGACAGCCCCTCGACCCCGTGGCGCTGGCGGGCGGCGGCGAGGTAGCCCTCCTCGGCGAGCTTGCCCGCCCCATATGCCGAGCGCGGCCGGGGCGCCAGCCCCTCGTGGGCGGGCAGCCGGGCGGGGTCGCCGTAGACCGCGCCTCCGGACGAGGCGCTGACGATGCGGCGCGCCCCCGCGGCGCAGGCCGCCTCGTAGAGGGCGACGGTGGCGGCGAGCACCGCCCGCACCTGGGCGGCGGGATCGCGGAGCGCGTGCGCCACCCCGCCCCGGGCGGCGAGGTGGAGCACCGCGTCGGGGGCGAAGGCACGCAGCCCCCTGGCCGCCGCCGGGCCGCCGCAGTCGGCCTCGAGCACCTCCACCCCCGGCGGCGGCGCCGCGCCGCAGGGGTGGCTGAGGTCGTCGATGACGAGCACCGAGCCGCCGCCGGCGGCGAGCGCCTCGACCGTGTGCGACCCGATGAACCCCGCCCCGCCGGTGACCGCGACCCGGACGGGAGGCCGTCTCCCGCCCGCGGCTATTGCAGGCCCTCGCGCAGCCGCTGGCGCAGCTCGGTGCGGCGGATCTTGCCGCTCACCGTCTTGGGCAGCTCGCTGACGAAGTGGACCTCGCGCGGGTACTTGTAGGGGGCGGTCACGGTGCGCACGTGGTCCTGCAGCTCCCTGGCCAGCGCCGGGGTTCCCTCGACGCCGGGGACCAGGATGCAGAAGGCGGTGACGATCTGGGTGCGCTCGGGGTCCTCCCTGCCCACCACCGCCGCCTCGGCGACCGCGGGATGCTCGACCAGCGCGCTCTCCACCTCGAAGGGACCGATGCGGTACGCCGAGCTGGTGATGACGTCGTCGGCGCGACCCTCGAACCAGAGGTAGCCGTCGGCGTCCCGGCGGGCGTGGTCACCGGTGAGGTACCAGTCGCCGACGTGGCAGGCGGCGGTCGCGTCGGGGTCGTGCCAGTACTCGCGGAACATGCCGATGGGGCGGTCGGGCCGCACCCGCACCGCGATGTTCCCCTCCTCGTCGTCGGGGACGGGATTGCCCTCGTCGTCGACGATCTGCACGTCCATGCCCGGCGTGGGCTTGCCCATCGAGCCGGCGCGCACCGGCATGCACCGGTAGTTGGCGACAACGTTGACTGTTTCCGTCTGGCCGTAGCCGTCGTAGACGGTGAGGCCGCCGGTGCCGTCCTCCCACACCCGCATCACCTCGGGGTTGAGGGGCTCGCCCGCGCTCATGCAGTGGCGCAGCCCCCCGAGATCGTGACCCCGGATGTCGGTGAGCACCAGCATCCGGTAGAGCGTCGGCGGCGCGCAGAACGTGGTGATGCCGTTGCGCGCGACCACGTCGAGGATCAGGTCGGCGTCGGGCCGGCCCATGTTCATGTTCACCACCTCGACGCCGGCGGCGAACTGGCCGAACAGCTTGCCCCAGGCGGCCTTCGCCCAGCCGGTGTCGGAGATGGTCCAGTGCACGTCGTCGGCGCGCAGGTCCTGCCAGTACCGGGCGGTGATGGCGGCGTGGCCGATGGCGTAGGACTGCGGGTGCAGCACCATCTTCGGGTAGGCGACGGTGCCACTGGTGAAGTACACGAGCATGGGGTCGTCGCTCGCCGTGGGGTCGGCGGCGGTGTCGCCGTCGCCGGCGGCGGCGAGCAGGCCGGCGAGCGGGAGCCAGATGGCCGACGGGGCCTCCCCCACCACCACGTTGGTGCGCAGCGTGGGCAGCTGGTCGCGGACGGCGTCGACCTTCGCCGCGCCGTCGGTGTCGACCACCGCCGCCACCGCGCCGGAGCGCTCGATCCGGTAGCGCACGTCGCGGCTGGTGAGCATGGTCGGGGCCGGCATCGCGATGGCGCCGATGCGGATGGCGCCGAGCACCGCCGTGTACCACTCCGAGATCCTCGGCAGCATCACGAAGACGGGATCGCCCCTGCCGACGCCGAGCGCGGTGTACGCGTTGGCCATGCGGCGGCTCTCGCGGCAGAGGTCGGCATAGCTCTGGCGGGAGACCACCCCGCCGGCGGCGTCGAGCGAGAGCAGCGCGGGGCGGTCGGGTCCACTCGCCGCCTGACGCTCGAGCACGTCGAGCACGAAGTTGAAGCGCCGCGGCACGTCGAGCCGGAAGCGGGCGCGCTCCGCCTCGTAGTCGGTCATGTTCGGAGCCGCATCACGCCCGGGCCGCGCCGTGACCGCCATGCTCGATTCCTCCTTGTCTGGGGGGGCCTCCCCCAGGCCATCATCCGCGGATCTGCTCTGCGGGTGACAGCCTTCCCCCTGGCCGTTCCCCTGCAGCCGGGAGTATGCCAGCGTGCCCCGGCCGGGCTTCAGCCCGAGCTGTCGAGGGCGCGCAGCCGGGGCAGGACCTGCTCGGCGTAGAGCCGCAGGAAACGCGCCTGGTCGGGCCCGGGATGGTGGAACACGAGGTGGGTGAAGCCGAGCTCGAGGTAGGGGCGGATGCCGGCGATCTGCTCCTCGGGGTCGCTCGACACGATGAAGCGCGAGGCGGTGCGCTCCACCGGCAGCGCGTCGGCGAGCCGCTCCATCTCGATCGGGTCCTCGACGCCCACCTTCTCCTCGGCGGAGAGCGCCAGCGCGCCCCAGTGGCGGGTGTCCTCCATCGCCTTCTGCCGGTCGGTGTCGTACGAGACCTTCATCTCGATGGTCAGCTCGATCTCGGATGGATCGCGGCCCGCCTTGTCCAGCCCCTCGCGCACCGCCGGGATGAGGGTGTCGCGGTAGAGCTCGGGGGCCTTGCCGCTGGTGCAGATGAAGCCGTCCGCCAGCCGTCCGGCGAGGCGCGCCGCGGCCGGGCCGGAGGCGGCGACGTAGAGGCCGGGGGGCGGATCCGGGCGGTCGTAGAGGGTGGCCATGTGGGTGCGGAAGTAGGTGCCCTCGTAGGTCACCCGCTCCTCGGTCCAGAGCCGCCTGATCAGCTCGCAGGCCTCGCGGAGCCGGGCGAAGCGCTCCTTCTGGTCCGGCCAGGTGACCCCCACGGGCACCTCGTTCATCGCCTCGCCGGTGCCCACCCCGAGGAAGACCCGGCCGGGGTCGAGGCAGCCGAGGGTGGCGGTGGCGTGGGCCACGATCGCGGGGTGGTAGCGCAGCGTCGGGGTGACCACGCTGGTGCCCAACCGCACCCGCCGGGTGCGCTCGCCGAGCGCGCCGAGCCAGGCGAAGGAGAAGGGGGCGTGGCCACCGACGTGGCGCCAGGGCTGGAAGTGATCGCTGATCACGACCGAGTCGAACCCCACCTCCTCGGCGAGGATGCCGAAGTCGAGGAGCTCGCGCGGACCGAACTGCTCTGCGGATGCCTTGTAGCCGAGGGTGAGCACGTGGGCCTCCGTTCACTCGCCGACGTCACCGGGATGATGCCGGATGGGGGCGCGACTCAGCCCAGCAGGCGGGCCACCGTGATCGCCGGAGGAGAGCCCGGCGCGGGGGCGGCGTGAACGTCGATCTCGGCGTCGCCGGCGGCGCACAGCCGGGTGACCAGCTCGGGCTCGTCGAGGGCGGGGTGGCGGGCGGTGTAGGCGCCGAGCACGGTGCCGTCGCTGAGCAGCAGCACGCCGACGTCGGACGCCGTGACCACCCGGACGCCGCCGGTCACCCGGCTCTCGGCGAGGTGCTCGAGGAGCGCGGGAAGGCGCACGAAGGAGGCGTGCAGGCGGCGGAACCGGGCCACCAGGTTGACCATCTGTGCCAGCGCCAGGGCCACCTCGGGAAGGTAGACGGGCACGGTCAGGTCGTGCTCCTCCTCCTGCCCGGCGAGGGGGAGGCGGAGGCTCTCCAGCCGGCGGGTGCCGTTGCGGCCGGTGGCGAGCAGGGCGACCACGTCGCCGCGGTGGAGGATCGCCGCCTGGGCGCGCCCCCCGCCGGCGGTGACCAGGGCGCCGCTGTGCCCGCGGCCGCCGAGCTCGCGGAGCAGCGAGGGGCCGTCGACGTAGCTCGAGTGCAGCGGGCCGAAGAGCCGCGCGCCGTCGGGCATGGGGCAGGGACGGATGATCGCCGCCAGCGCCAGCGGCCAGCCCGGCGGCAGCTCTGCGGCCCCGGGCCGCGCCTCCGCCTGGGGGACTCCTCCCCCACCCCCCTCCTCGACATCCGGGACGGCGACGAGGTGGACCCGGGCCGCGGTGACCGGGCGCGGTGCGGGCGCGGTCGCCACCGCCACCGCGGCGCCGCCCTCGACCACCAGGGCGCGCCCGCCCACCGGCTCGGCGGGGGCGCGGCGGCCGCTGGCCTCCTCGATCCACTGGGCGGGGATCGAGCGCAGCTCGGCGGCCACGAACCCGGCCACCGAGACCGGCCGCGCCGCCGGCGCCCCCATCGCAACCGCCGCCGGCAGCTCCAGCCGCGGCGGCGGCAGAACGGGCAGGTGCAGGTCGGGGGGCGCCGGCTCGGGGGGCGCGGCCGGCGGGGTGGGCGGGACCGGGACCGCGGGTGGCTCGGGCGCCACGATGGCGGACGGCGCCGCGGTGGGGGCCGGGGCGGTGGATCCGCCGGTGGTCGGTGGGACGGAGGCCGGTGGCATCGAGCCCCGCCACGCCGCCCACCGGCGGATCCTGGGTGAGCCACGACCCCCGGCAGAGAGGGAGAGAAGAGCCGAGCGCAGGAGTTGGACGAAGGAGTGCATGCAGTGCCCGCCGAGGGAGTCCGGTCGACCGGGGTCGTGGCCCAGCCCCCCTACATGTTGGGGAGCCGTCGAGACCGTAGCACAACCCGTGGGGCTTTGGGGAACCCCTGTTCGTCCCGCGGGTCAGCCCAGCCGGGTCAGCTCGCGCACCGCGGCGGCGGCCGCGTCCAGGCTGGTCACGGAGGCGTGGGCGGCGCTCACCGGGGGGTGCGACGCCCCCGGCGCGACCCGGATCGCGCGCATCCCGAGGCTGAGCGCGGGGAGCACGTCCTTCTCCTCGATGTTGCCGATCATCACGCACTCTCCGGCCTCGCACCCGGCCAGCGGCAGGGCGGCGAGGAACATCGCCGGGTCGGGCTTGCGCCGGCCGACGTCGACCGAGGAGACGATGCCGTCGACCAGCGACAGCAGCCCGAAGGCCTCGAGGTCGCACCGATAGGTCGCGGCGTCGCGCCAGTAGGCGTTGCTGACGATCACCGTGCGCAGCCCCAGCTCGCCGAGGGTGCGGAGCAGCCGCTCGGCACCCGCGAAGAGCTCGACGAGGCCGGCGGCGGGAGCGTTCATCGCGCTCCGCACCGCCGCCGCCGCCGCGGCGGTGAGGGGCATCCCCAGCCGCCCGGCCACCTCGAGCACCAGGCCGTCGGTGTCCTGGACGAGCTCGCCGGAGAACCCGGTCACCGCCTCCTCCAGGGCCGCGCGGAGCCGCTCGAGGAGGTCGGGAGCGGCGCCGGGCAGCACCCCGGCGAGGCGCCGGACCGCATCCCCGGGCGGAGGCGATGCGGTGGCGCGGTCGGGCCAGAGGGTGCCCCCGACGTCGACCAGCGCAGCCCGCAGCATCGGCCCCAGGGTAGACGGCCGGTGGGGCGCCGGTTGCGCCGCGGGAGCGGCGGGCCGTAGCGTCGCGGGGTGGCCGCCCTCACCCACGACGCCGTGGTCGTCGGCGCCGGCCCCGCCGGCGCGCTCGCCGCCCTCCATCTCGCCCGCCAGGGCCGCCGGGTGCTGGTCCTCGAGAAGGCGCGCCCCGGCCGCGACAAGCCCTGCGGAGGCGGGCTGACGGTGCGCTCCTGGCGCGACCTCGAGGTGCCGATCGACGACCTGGTGGTGGCCAGGGTCGGCATCGCCGACCTCCGCTGCGGTCCCCGGCGGGCGGTGCGCGTGGCCCTCGGCGCCGAGGGGGTGCTGATGGTCCGCCGCCGCGACCTCGACCGGCGCATCGGGGAGGCCGCGGAGCAGGCGGGCGCCGAGCTCCACCACCAGGAGGCGGTGACGGCCCTCGAGCCCGACGCCGGCGGGGTCGAGGTGCGCACCGGCGCCGGCCGCTACCGGGCCGCGGCGGTGCTGCTCGCCACCGGGGCGGAGGCCCCGCTGCGCTCCGCGCTCGGCCTGGCGCCCACCGCCGGCACCATGGCGGTGGCCCTGGAGCTGGAGGGACGGGCCCGAGTCGCCCCGCCGAGGGACGACGCCTTCGTCTTCGACTACGCCGTCCCCGGCGGCTACGCGTGGGCGTTCCCCAAGGTGGGCCACGAGGGCTGGTGGAACGCCGGCATCGTCACCGGCCGCACCGGCCTCGGCGGTGAGCTGCGCCCCCGGCTGGCGCGCTTTCTCGACCAGGTGGGGCTGGACTTCGAGGAGCTCTCCGCGGAGCGCGCCACCGGGCGGCGCATCCCCTTCTGGGGCGGCCGGCGGGTCCTCCACCGGGGCCGGGTGGCGCTGCTCGGCGACGCCGCCGGGCTCGCCGACCCGTTCTTCGGCGAGGGCATCGCCGAGGCGCTGGCCAGCGGCCGCCTCGGCGCCCGCGCCGCCGGCGAGGTGATCGAGGGCCGCCGCGACGACCTCGGCGACTACACCGCCGCCGTCGACGCCACCCTCCGCACCCACCTGTGGCGGATGCGCCAGGCCGCACGCCTCGTGTACGCCGCGCCGACGCTGACGCTGCGCGCCCTCGCGATGTCGTCGCACGTGCGACGCCTGGTGACGCGCGCAGCGACCGAGCGCCTCGCCCGCGGCCCGGCCACCTCGGTGTGAGTGCACGTGTGTGAGACGCGTGCGGGACGTGGTCCTTCCCGAGTAAAAAGAAAAGGGCCGGCGCTTGGCCGGCCCCTATTCTTCGAAAGATCTCTTTCGACCCGACTGTCAAAGCCGGGAATCGGTCTGAGTACCGTGATGTCGGTCGCTGCCCCAGACCATCCGCGAAGGTTGACCCTTCACTCGCGTCCGCACCCGCGGTGCGGACTGGTGGTCGGGGCTCTAGGTCTCGGCCCGGCCGCGCCTCAGGCGCTGCCAGCAGGTTCGCATCATGTAGGGCGATCCCTCCGACAATTGCCAAACTTCGTGCTGCCTAGGATGCAGCAGCGGACCGCTCCCGTCAACACCCTGTGATGTTCCGTTACACCGCAAGGAGAGTCGGCGTGTGCGGACCGCGTCAGCCGACCCGCTCGGGCATGCGGCTCTCCACCCAACGGCGCAGCGCGTCACCGCTCTCCCACGACGTGATCAGCGCGTACCGCGGCTCGGGTCCCGGATGCCACACGACGTGGTACAGGCGCTGCGTGTCGATGAGCAGCTGCATCCCGCGGTGCAACCGGATGCGCGACTCGGTGGCGGGATCCTCGCGGTCCTCGCGGAGCACGAAGTACGAGTCGGGGCAGTCGCTCAGCTCCAACCACGAGCGCACCACCCAGCCCTCACCGTCGGGGTTCAGCCGGTTGTTGTCGTCGAGGTGGAGCTGGCGCAGCGCCGCCTGCTCCGACTCGTACGGATTGAGCTTGATGACGCGCACGCGTCCAAAGCGCGCACCGACACTCTCGACGTAGTCGACCAGGGTCGGGCAGATGGAACGGTTCTTCGTCCACACGCCGTCCTTGTCGGGCTTGCCGTGGTCCCAGAAGCCGCCGCACTCCATCTCGCCGAGCGCCGAGGCGATGGGCGCGAAGTTGGTGTCGCCGCCGCTCTTCCAGTCCATGTAGTCGAGGTCCAGGAACTCGCTCTCCGGCACCGGCGGACCGTTGTGGTCACGCAGCACGACGAATCCCCTCTCGGCGAGGACATCGAGCTTCTCATGCATGGGATGTCGACCTCGTTCTGATGACGGTGAGTGGACGATCGCGCGTCAGGGTAGGACAGTCAGCAGGGTGTCCGGAGCGCCTCCAGCACCTCGTCGTGGAGCAGCCCGTTGCTGGCGACCGCGCTGCCGCCGTCGATGCGCGGCCGGCCCTCCAGGTCGGTGAACCGGCCCCCCGCCTCCTCGACGATCCGCAGCAGCGGAGCCAGGTCCCAGGGGGCGACCTCGGGCTCGACGGCGACCTCGACGCAGCCCTCGGCGACGAGCACGTGCGACCAGAAGTCGCCGAAGCCACGGGTGCGGGCGCAGCGCCGCGCCAGCCCCAGGAACGGCGCCTCGAGGCCGCGGACGGCGAAGCCCGGAACGCTGTCGTAGGCGAGCTGGGCCCGGTCGAGCGAGGCCACGGTCGAGACCCGCACCGGCCGCCCCGAGGCATACGCGCCGCCGCCGCGCATCGCCCACCAGCGCGCCCCCAGCGCCGGCGCGGAGACCACCCCGACCTCGATGACGCCCTCCACCTCGAGGGCGATCAGGGTGGCGAAGACCGGAATGCCGCGGACGAAGTTCTTGGTGCCGTCGATCGGGTCGAGGAACCAGCGCCGCGCGCCGCCGCCGGCGCTGCCGTACTCCTCCCCGACCAGCGCGTCCTCGGGACGGGCGGCCTCGATCCGGGTGCGGAGCTCGCGCTCGACGGCGCGGTCGGCCTCGGTGACCGGCGAGCCGTCCTGCTTGCGCTCCACCGCGAGGGCGGTGCGAAAGCCGGCCATGCTGATGCGGTCGGCGCGGTCGGCGAGCTCCAGCGCCAGGGCGAGGTCGGCGTCGACGGCGGCTACAGGTGGATCCCCCGCATCAGCCGTCCCACCGCCCAGGCCTCCGGGCTGACCGTGGCCGGCTCCGCCCTGCCCCCCCCGTCCGGCCGGGGCGCGCTGTCGGGCAGCACCGCGTAGGCGGCGCTCATCAGCAGCTGGGCGAGCCCGGGGCTCACCGCGTTGGTGACCTGGCCCGCCTTGCCGAGCCGGGTCGACACCTCGGGCGGGCGGCTGATCATCGACTGCACCACCATGTCCGCGGCCTCCTCGGGGCTGATGGTGGGGAAGCTCTTGTAGATCGAGGTGGGCGCGATCATCGGGGTGCGCACCAGCGGCATGTGGATCTCGGTGATGGCGACGCCGTCGGCGGCCACCTCGGCGGCGAGGCAGCGGGAGAACCCGTCGAGGGCGGCCTTGCTGGCCACATAGGCGGCGAAGCGCGGCGGGAAGGTCTGGGCACCGATGCTGGAGATGTTGATGACCTGGCCGCGGCCGCGCTCCCGCATCCCCGGGACCACCTCGAGGATGCAGGCGACGGCGCCGAAGTAGTTGAGCTGCATGGTGCGCTCGAAGTCGTGGAAGCGGTCGAGCGAGTGCATCACCGCCCGGCGGATCGATCGGCCGGCGCTGTTCACCAGCACGTCGACGCGGCCGTGCTCGGCGATCACGCCGCGCACCATCGCGCGGCAGCCATCGACGTCGCTGAGGTCGGTGGGGTGGACCGAGGCCCGCCCGCCCGCCGCCTCGACCTCGGCGCGCAGCTCCTCGAGCTTCTCGGCGCCGCGCGCGACCAGCGCCACGATCGCGCCGGCGGCGGCGACGCGCAGCGCCACCGCCCGGCCGATACCGCTGGAGGCACCGGTGATCAGCACCACCCGGTCCTGGAGAACGCGGCGCAGGTTGGCCTCGGTGGGCAGCTCGGGGTCGAGGTGCCGCTCCCACCAGTCCCAGACCCTCCAGGCGTAGGTGTGGAGCGGCGGGCAGGCGATGCCGGTGCCGCGCAGCGCCTCCTGGGCGTTGGCGGCGTCGAAGGTCGCCGGGTAGTCCATGTAGTGGAGCGCCGCCTCGGGGATCCCCAGCCGCTCCAGCACCTGCCCGCGCACCCGCCGCACCGCCGGAAGCCCGCCGATCAGCTCGAGCGCGTTCCCCGGCACCAGCCGGGTCATCCGCCGGTCGAGGCGCAGCGCGAACTCGGGCGCGTGGGCGGCGCGGCAGAAGGTGTTGAGGGTGTCGCCGAGGCTGAGCGGGGCGGGATCGACGAGGTGGAAGACCTGCCCGTCGCGGTCCGGCAGGTGGGCGATGTGGTCCATCGCGCGGGCCACGAAGTCGACGGGGACGAGGTTGAGCTCACCTCCCTCGGGGCCGGCGAATGGCACCCATTGGGGGAACGAGTCGCGCAGCCGCTGGATCAGCTTGAAGGCGTAGTAGGGGCCGTCGACCCGGTCGGCCTCGCCGGTCTCGGAGGAGCCGACGACCATCCCCGGCCGGTAGATCCGGTAGGGGACGGCGCTCTCGGTGCGGACGATCGCCTCGGCGGCGTGCTTGGTGCGGAAGTAGGGGTGATCGAGCTCCTGCCCCTCGTCGAACATCGCCTCGGTGAACCGCCCCGTGAAGCGGCCGGCGACGGCGATCGAGCTGGTGTGGTGGAGGCGGGCGGCCTCGATGGCGTTGGCGAGGGCGACGGTGTTGCGGGTGCCCTCCACGTTGGCCCGGTCGGACTCCTCCTCGCCGGCGGTGAGGTCGTAGACGGCCGCCAGGTGGAAGACCTGGGCACCGCGGAGGCCGTCCCGGTCGGCCTCGGAGATGCCGAGCCCGGGCTGGGAGATGTCGCCGGCGACCGCCCGCAGCCGGGAGCCCCCGGGGTCGAGGCGCTCGCGGAGGGCCTCGAACCTGGCCGTCGACCCGGGCCGGACCAGGACGGCGATCCCGCCCTCGCGGCGGAGCAGGAGCGGCAGCAGCTGGCGCCCGATGAACCCCGTGGCACCGGTGACGAAGTACTGCACGGACGCCTCCTCCTTCAACCCCCCATCCGCCCCCACCCCTCGGTTCGCCCCCCCGGCAGGATACGGGGCACGGGGAAGGCGCCGTCAGGGCGGGGAGGCATACTCTTGACATCGGCGTCAACGCCACGCCGATCCCCACCACCGAGGTCGTCATCCCATGCCCGAAGCAGTCATCGTCGCCGCCGGCCGCTCGCCCATCGGCCGGGCCATGAAGGGCTCACTCGTCGACCTGCGGCCCGACGACCTCACCGCCCACGTGGTCTCCCGGGTGCTCGACCAGGTGCCCCAGCTGGACCGCGGCGAGATCGACGACCTCATCCTCGGCTGCGGTCTCCCCGGCGGCGAGTCGGGCTTCAACATGGGCCGGGTGGTGAGCCTGCTCGCCGGCCTCAACGTCCCCGGGACCACCATCACCCGCTACTGCTCGTCCTCGCTCCAGACCACGCGGATGGCCTTCCACGCGATCAGGGCCGGCGAGGGCGACGTCTTCGTCAGCGCCGGGGTGGAGACCGTCAGCCGCTTCCTCAACGGCAGCTCGGACATGCCCCAGTGCCAGAATCCGCGCCTCCAGCCGGGGAATCCCGAGGGCTACCCCGACGTCTACATCGCCATGGGCCTGACCGCGGAGAACGTCGCCGATCGCGAGGAGATCTCCCGCGAGGAGATGGACCGGTTCGCGGCGCGCAGCCAGAACCGGGCGGTGCAGTCACAGATCGACGGGTTCTTCGACCGCGAGATCATCCCGGTCCTGCGCCCCGACGGCGCCGAGGTGAGCCGCGACGACGGCCCCCGGCCCGGCACCACCGCCGAGGTGCTCGGCACCCTCCGGCCGGTCTTCCGTGAGAACGGCAGGGTCACCGCGGGCAACGCCTGCCCGCTGAACGACGGCGCCGCCGCCGTGGTGGTGATGTCCGACGTCCGCGCCCGCGAGCTGGGGATCACGCCGCTCGCCCGCATCGTCTCGACCGGGCTGAGCGCGCTCGCGCCCGAGATCATGGGCCTGGGCCCGATCGAGGCCTCGAAGCAGGCGCTGAAGCGGGCGGGGATGACCATCGACGACGTCGACGTGGTCGAGATCAACGAGGCGTTCGCCGCCCAGGTGATCCCCTCCGCCCGGGGGATCGGGCTCGACGCCTTCGACGACCGCCTCAACCCGTTCGGCGGCTCGATCGCCCTCGGCCACCCCTTCGGCATGACCGGGGCGCGGATCACCTGCACCCTGCTCAACGGCCTGCGCACCCTCGACAGGAGGATCGGGCTGGAGACGATGTGCGTCGGCGGCGGCATGGGGATGGCGATGATCCTGGAGCGGCTCGACTGACCCACTGCGAAACCTCTGTGTGGGCAGGGGCGTTCTGGCTTGGACTGCGCACCGCGCGGTGGCCACGGTTCTTTCCGAAATGTTCCAGGGTGTTACGGTTCCTCCCATGATCTCCACGCGTCCCCGCTCTCTTCCCGCCGCCCTGCTGGCCCTGGCCGGCTCCGTCGTGCTCAGCGCCTGCTCCGGCTCGTCCGCCGCGGGCCAGGGCCAGGCGGGCGCGGGCGCGCCCAGGGCCGCCCCGCCGGTGATCGCCATCTCGCCCGGCGACGGGGACGCCTCGGTCAAGCTCGACGCCCCGGTGCGGGTGAGCAGCATGGACGGCAGGCTCGACACCGTGGTCCTCCACTCGGTCGCCGACCCCACCCCGCTGGCGGGGCAGATGTCCGCCGACCACGCCAGCTGGACCTCGAGCGCGCTCTTCGACCCGGTCACGAAGTACCTGGTCGAGGCCACCGCGAAGGGGCAGAACGGGCTGACCGGGATCGCACGCGCCGGCTTCACCACCGAGGCCACCGCCGGCCGCCTCACCGCCGCGCCCCAGCCCGCCGATGGCAGCACCGTGGGCGTCGGGATGCCGGTGATCCTCCGCTTCAACACCCCGATCCCGCCGGAGCGGCAGGCGGCGCTGATCCAGCGGGTGACGGTGCAGTCGGTCCCGGCCACGGCCGGAGCCTGGCACTGGTTCGCCCCCACCGAGCTGCACTGGCGGCCCCGGGAGTACTGGCAGCCGGGCACGAAGGTGACCGTCACCGCCAGCCTGCGCGGCCTCGACGCCGGCAACGACGTCTGGGGCCTCGGGGACTTCGGCTACTCCTTCGTCATCGGCGAGAAGCACGTGTCGACCATCGACACCGTCAGCCACCAGATGACGGTCACCGCCAACGACCAGGTGGTCCACACCTATCCGATCAGCGCCGGCCGGGCGAAGAACCCGACCATCAGCGGCGTGCTGGTGGTGCGCTACAAGCAGTACGACGTGCTCATGGACTCGCAGTCGATCGGCATCCCCCGGTACTCACCCGACGGCTATTACGAGCACGTCTACTGGGACACGGCGGTCTCCACGTCCGGCTACTTCGTGCACAGCGCACCCTGGTCGATGTGGGCGCAGGGCAGCTCCAACGTGTCCCACGGCTGCGTGAACCTGAGCCCGGCGCGGGCCCAGGAGTTCTACCAGTTCAGCCAGATCGGCGACGTCGTGCAGGTGACCGGCAGCTCGCTCACCGCCGACGCCAGCGACGGCGAGGGCGACTGGCAGATCCCCTTCGATCAGTTCGCCAACACCGGCGCGGGAGCGGCCACCCCTCCGGCGAGCGCCAGGCCGGGGGGCGGGCTCTGAGCCGCGAGACGGCCGCGTAACCGCCGGCAGCGCCGCTCCCAGTCGACCACCCAGCCCCCCGCGGGGGCGCCCCGCAGCGCCGACAGCCGCCAGCCCTCGAGCCGCGAGCACAGCTCCAGCGAGCCCTCGGCGACGGCGAGCGCCTCGGCGTGGCGCTGCAGCCGTTCCAGGCTGATGGCGAGGGCGCGGGCGGCGCGGAGGTCGCTCGGCCGGCCGCGCCAGAGCCGTCCGAGGATCTCGACCGCCTCGGCCTCGGCCGCGCCTCCGCGGCGGCGCAGCCGGGCCGCCAGGGCGTGGGCGGCCTGCCGGTCCCACGGCCCCCGCTCCCCGGCGACGGTGGCGCGGAGGTGCTCCTCCACCGACTCGGCCACCCCACTGCGCTCGAGGTGGACGGCGAGCCGGTAGCGGTCGGCGGGGTGGACCGGCGCCACCATCCGGCCCTCGAGGTGGGCGGCCACCCGCGCCGCCAGCACCATCGTGGCGCAGAGGTCGAGCTGGTTGTGGACCACCACCCCCTCGAGGACGCCCCAGCCGGCGCCCCGCAGCCAGGCCTGGTAGCGGGCCGGCGCCTCGCAGCCCGGCACCTCGCCGTGGCGCTCCAGACCGAGCAGGTCGCGCTCGGCACGGCCCAGGGTGCAGGCGCCGAGGCGGTCGCGGAAGAGGCGGCGCACCGGAACCAGCACGTCGCAGTGCATCCCCGCCTCGAGCGCCGCGGGATCGAGGCGGTTGACCACCAGCCGTGAGCGCAGCGCGGGCACGTCGAAGCTGCGGCCGTTGTAGGAGACCAGCACCCGGCGGCCGGCCAGCCGCGCCAGAGCGGCGAGCAGGGCCGCCCGCTCCGCCCCGGGGTCGACGAGCAGGACCTGGTCGATCTCGAGGCGGTCGCCCCGGGGCACCCCGATGCCGGCGAGGAAGGCGAGCACCCCGCTCCCCCGCAGCCCGAGGGTCTCGAGGTCGAGGACCGCGGCCGACGACGCGTCCCAGAGCGGCCGGTGCGGGCCGGGGTCGCCCAGGGTGAGGCGCAGCAGCTGGGCGGCGGTGACCGGCCCGGGGGCGCCGGCGCGCTCCAGGAACGGCCCCAGGTCGACGCTCACCCGGCGCACCCAGGCGATCCCGCCGCCCGCCTCCTGGGGCTCGAAGCCCCCCTGACGAGCGCCCTCGGCGCGCCGCTCCGCGACCGTCTCGAGCTCGCGGGCGACCCGTGGCCGGGGCGCGGTGGGTGCGCCCCCGCCGCCGAGGCGGGCCAGCCGCTGGCGCAGTGCCGCCACCGCGGCGGCGCGGTCGGCGACCTCCATCCCGGCTCTCTAGGCTCTCGGCGCTGGCGCGCCGAGCGGTGGGATGACAGCCTTGCCCCTGCAGCTCTCCACCGCGATGTCGATCAGCGCCCGGGTGCTGCGCCGGGCGTCGACCGAGGCGGAGGGAGGCCCCACGCAGGAGGGGCAGCCGGCGCGGCAGCCGCAGCCGTCGACCAGCCCCCGGGCGGCGGCGAGCAGGCTGGCCTGCTCGCCGAAGAGGTGCTCGGCGAAGCCGATGCCACCGGGGACGGTGTCGTAGAGGTAGACGGTCGGCCAGCCGCCGGCGATGCCCTCGCGGCGCTCCACCGCCGGACGCCAGCCGGCCACCTGCTCGGCCGGCTCGGTCACGGCGGCGGGCTGCAGCGGCGCCACCGGGGCGCCGGTGGCCGGCGGCAGCGGCGCGCCCCGCAGCTCGGCGTGGCGGCCGAGGTCGCGGGGATCGCACATGCAGAGCAGGCAGGCGGCGTGGTGGAGGGCGGCGGCGAGCCCGCCCAGCCCGGTCTCGATGGTGGCCCGGTCGAGGCCGCCGAGCGCCGCCGGGTCGAAGGCGAGCCAGGCGGCGGAGGTGTGGAGGTCCTGCTCGGGCAGGGTGATCGGGCCGGCGCCGATGGTCTCGTGGGTGAGGAAGCGGATCTTCTTGTAGATCGCCGCCAGCCGGCTGATGCGCACCTCGCCGTGGCAGCGCCGGCAGCCGTCCCCCTCCGGGCCTCCGTGGATCTCGAGCACGGCGATCGACAGCCGGATCTCGGCCACGGTGTGGTGGTCGACGGTGACGGGGTGCACGTACGCCCGCTTCTCCTCCCAGTCGAGCCGCTCCACGTGGTACTGGGCGCCCTGGTGGATGTAGACGGCGTCGTCGTGCACCAGCACCGGGGCGGCGAACTGGTCGACCTCGCCGACCACCCGCCCGTGGCTGCCGGGCCTGCCCCCTGCGCTTGCCGCCCACTGCCCCTGCGGCCCCTGCCCGGGGCCGTCGGGCACGGTGCTGGTGTCGATGATCACCACGTTGCCGGCGCAGGCGGTGCGCAGGCTGATCGCCTCGGCGGGGAAGGCGTCGGCGCTCCAGAGGTAGCGGCCCGCGGAGCGGTGCACCAGCCCGTCCTCGGCGAGGCAGTCGAGCAGGGCGCCGACCTCGGCGCGGCCGAAGCGCTCGCCCTCGTCGAAGGCGAGCTCGAAGGCGGCCGCCTGGACGTGGCCACCGAGCACCAGCAGGTTGTCGGGATCGATCAGGCCGGACTCCGGCGGCGCCTCGAGCAGGTACTCGGGATGGGTGACGAGGAACTGGTCGAGGGGGCTGTCGGTGGCGATCAGCACCCCCAGCGAGGTGGTCTCGCGGCGACCGGCCCGGCCCAGCTGCTGCCAGGTGCTGGCCACGCTGCCCGGGTAGCCGACCAGCACCGCCGCGTCCAGCCGGCCCACGTCGATGCCGAGCTCGAGGGCGTTGGTGCTGACCACGGCGCGGACGCTGCCGTCGCGCAGCCCCGCCTCGATGGCGCGGCGCTCGAGCGGGAGGTAGCCGCTGCGGTAGCCGCGCACCGGGCCGGGACGGCCGGGCGCGGGCGGCGGATGGAGCCGCTGCAGGTAGGTGAGCAGCACCTCGACCGAGCTGCGGCTGCGGGTGAAGACGAGGGTCTGCAGGCCGCGGCGCACCAGCTCGGTGGTCAGCCGCCGGGCCTCCAGGGTCGCCGAGCGGCGCACCCCGAGGGCGCCGTCCACGAGCGGCGGGTTCCAGAACCACAGCCGCCGCTCCGCGCGCGGGGCGCCGCTCTCGTCGACGCAGTCGACCGGCCGCTCCAGCAGCCGCTCGGCGAGCTGGCGGGGGTTGGCGATCGTCGCCGAGCAGGCGATCACCACCGGGTCGCTGCCGTAGAAGTGGCAGAGCCGGCGCAGCCGCCGGAGCACGTTGGCGAGGTGCGAGCCGAACACCCCGCGGTAGCTGTGCAGCTCGTCGATGACCACGTAGCGGAGTTGTTGAAACAGGCGCACCCAGCCGGTGTGGTGGGGAAGGACGCCGGTGTGGAGCATCTCCGGGTTGGTGACCACGATGTGGCCCGCCTGCCGGACCGCGCGGCGGACCCCCGGCGGGGTGTCGCCGTCGAAGGTGGCGGCGCGCAGGCCGGGGGGCAGGTGGGCGGCGATGTCGCCGAGCGCGGCCAGCTGGTCCTGGGCCAGCGCCTTGGTGGGGAACAGCCAGAGCGAGCGGGCCTCGGGGTCGCGCAGCCAGGCGTCGAGGACCGGGAGGGTGTAGCAGAGCGACTTCCCCGACGCGGTGGGGGTGACCACCACCACGTCGCGCCCCGCCAGCGCACGCTCGACCGCCTCGGCCTGGTGGGAGTAGGGCCGGTCGACGCCCCGGGCGCGCAGCGCCTCGACCAGCAGCGGGTGGAGGCCGGCGGGCCAGGGGGCGTGGCGCGGCGCGCGGGCCTCGAGCCGGGCCTCGTGGACGATGCGCCCCGACAGCGCGGGGAGGCGGCGCAGCTGGTCGAGGGCGGCGGCGACGTGGTCCGCGGGGAGGGCGGCGATGCCGGGGGCGTCGGCCATGGGCCACTCAGCCTAGGCGAACATCAGTTCGGTCCGCAAGCCCTCCCCACCCTCACGCCGCGGAGCCGTCACACTTGTCACCCATGACATCCGACGTTGCCACCCCGACGGTGACCCGGCTCCCCAACGGGGTCACCCTGCTCGACGCCCCCATCCCCTTCAGCCGCAACGTCGGCGTCGTGCTCATCGTGCGGGCCGGCTCGCGGGATGAGTCCGCGTCCACGGCGGGTCTCGCCCACTTCCTCGAGCACCTGTTCTTCAAGGGCACCCGGCGCCGGCCGACCACGATGGACATCAGCCGCGAGGTCGACCGCCTCGGCGCCATCACCAACGCCTACACCGACACCGAGGAGGTCGCCTACTACGCCGAGGGCCCGGCGACCACCCTGGCGCCGCTCGCCGACATCCTCACCGACATGCTCAGCCGGCCCCTCTTCGCCCCCGAGGAGGTGGAGCGCGAGCGCAACGTGGTCCTCCAGGAGCTGGCCGCCCGGCTGCTCCGCCCCACCGGCTGGATCGGAGACCGGCTGCTCAGCGTCGCCTTCGGCGGCGGCCAGCCGA
This sequence comes from Candidatus Dormiibacterota bacterium, assembly GCA_036495095.1. Lineage (NCBI taxonomy): Bacteria > Bacillati > Candidatus Dormiibacterota > Candidatus Dormiibacterota bacterium. Next base: position 21,216 of record DASXNK010000004.1, read on the forward strand.
TGTCGTGGTCGGCGGCGGGCTATCCGTCGGTCGTCGCCGAGGTCAGCCGCGAGGCGATCGTCGACTACCATCGCTCCTTCTACTCGCCCGAGTCGATGGCGCTGGTGGTGAGCGGGGGCGCCGGCCTCGGGGTCGAGGAGGCCGCCGAGCTGCTCGCCGACGTGCCCACGGCGAGCCCGCGGCCGCGCATCCCCGCGGTCTGGGGGCAGGGTGAGCGCTACACCGCCAACATCCGGCCGCTCTCCGCCCAGGAGGAGCCACAGGTCGACCTGGCGCTGGCGCTGCCCGGCATCCCCGCCCACGACCCCGACCGGGCGAGCCTGGCGGTGATGACCCACGTGCTCGGCAGCGGCATGTCGTCCCGGCTCTTCCACACCGTCCGGGAGCGCCACGGGCTCTGCTACCGGATCTCCGCCGGCCACGAGTACTTCGAGGACGCGGGGCTGTTCACCATCTCGACCGCCACACGGCCCGCGGACGCGGCCCGGGCGGTCGAGCTGTCGGTCGCCGAGCTGCGCCGCCTCGCCGTCGAGCCGGTGGGCGAGGACGAGCTCGAGGCCGCCCGCGCCTCGATGATCGGCCGGCTGCTCCGCAGCACCGAGACCGCCGGGAGCAGCGCGCACTGGTACGCCGCCCGCTGGCGCGCCGGGCTGCCGCTGCAGACCCCCGACGACCGCGCCAGTGCGATCGCCGGCGTCGGCCCCGAGCAGGTGCAGGCGGCCGCGACGAGGATCGCCGCCGGCCTCGACCAGGTCCGCCTCGCCTTCGTCGGCCCCGATGACCAGGGCGAGGAGATCCTCGCCGCGGCGAGCTAGGGACGCCCGAGGCGCCCTCAGGCCTCGAGGCGACCCGTCGTCTGCGCGAGCCGGACCAGGCGCCGGATGTCCTCGCGCTCGGGTGCGACCGCGACGATCTTCCGGTAGACGGCGACGGCGCCGGCGTCGTCGCCGCGTGAGCGCAGCAGCTCGGCGATGCGCTCCAGGTAGCCGGTGGCGAGGGCGACCTCTCGGTCGGCGAGGCAGACGTCGGCGAGCCGCCACAGGGGCGCCTCGTAGACGGGGTCGGCGCGCCAGCCGGCGAGGTAGCAGTTGGTCGCGGAGCGGTTCTGGCCGAGGGCCAGGCAGCGGTCGCCGCTGTCGAGGGCGAGGTCGGCGGTCTCGCGCCCGGGCAGCTCGGCGGCGACGCGCTGGAGCAGCGCGGCGGCCTCGGAGCCGCGCTTGCGGCGCAGCTGCTCCTCCACCAGCTCGCGGGCGGTGGCGACATCGGGGATCCGGTCCGGGGCGGCCTGACGGCCCCGGCGGCGCTTGCGCTCCGGCTCGGCGAGGGCGGCGGCGATCCCGGCCGCCTCCTGGGCCGCCCGCACCGCCTCCTCGCGGCGCTTCTGCGCCATCCGCTCGGTGAGCATCTGCTGGCGCGGCGACTGCCGCACGCTCCAGCCGCCGGGGGCCTGCGGGGGCAGCACCGGCACCGCGGCGGCACCATCGGCGGTGGCCGGGATCACCGGCGGCGACGGCGGCGCCGCGGGCAGGTTCCAGCGCGACGCCACCGCCACCGGCGGCGGCTGCGGAGCCACCGGCGCGGGTACGGAGGCGGAGGCGATCGCATCGCCCACCAGCGCGGGATCGGTGAGGTGGAAGCCGTCACGCGGCGCGATCGGATAGAGGCTGGGGGCGACCGGCACCACCGGCGCCACCGCCGCCACCGGTGCCTGAGGCGCCGGCAGCGTGTAGAACGCGGGGTGGATGGTCGCCCCGGCCGTGGAGGCCGGCGCCGGCGCGCCCGCGGCGGCGGGGGGCGGGGGCGCGTCCCGGCGGAAGGTCGGCGGCACCCGCATCGCCTCGGGGTCGAGCACCCCGGGAGGCGGCAGCGCCTCCATCAGGCGGAGGCGCAGCAGCACCGCGCGCGCGGCCGACTCCTCGGCGTCCTCGATCTCGCCGAGCATCGCGGCGGCGCGAGCCTCCGCCTCGGCGGCAACCCGGGCGGCCTCGGCCTCGGCGGCGCTCCGGGCCTCGGCCTCGGCGGCGGCCCTGGCCTCGGCCACGGCGGCGGCATAGGCCTGGGCGGCGGCCGCGGCGGCGGCGTAGGCGGGGGGCGGCTCGGGGGCGGCGCCGCCGCCGAGGGCGGGCAGGTCGACCTCCAGCCCCTGGGCCATCGCCTCCTCGAGCAGGCTGCGGAGTGCCGAGACCTCCTCGGTGGCGGCGTCGGCGAGGTCGACCAGGCGGCCGGCCTCGGCCTCGCTCCACGCCTGCTCGCGACCGGGCTCGGTCTCGGAGCGGGCGATGGCGCGCGCCACCTCGGCGGTGACGGTGTCGTCGGCGCCGACCATGCCGCCGAGGTCGAGGTCGAGAGCCGGGTCGCCACCGGCGCGCTGTGCCGCCTCCACCTCCTCGACACCGATCAGCACCTGCCCCCACCGCGCCGGCCGGGCGGGCTCGAGCGGGGCCACCGGGGCCGCCGGCGGCGAGCTGGCGGGAGCGGCGTCGAGGGCGAGGAGGAACTCGTAGATGGAGCGGCGCAGCCGCTTGCTCAACGCCCGGGCGAGGTCCGCGGAGCCGGTCTCGAGCGCGAGATGGGCCGCCTCCTCGGCGACACCCAGCAGCGAGGTCTCGTCGAGGGTGCCGCGCTGCTCGAGCGCGGTCAGCCGGTTGTCGAGCAGCGACCGCAGCCCGGGCAGCTCGGCATCAGGGCCGAGGGCGGCGATCCCCTCACGCCAGGAGCGTCGCAGGGCCGCGGCGCTCGCCGACGGGTGCTGAACAGGTTGGGAGGAACCACCCGGATGATCCACACGACCGATTCTCCCGGCCCGCGGTGAAGTCGCCTGCGTCGAGCCGTTGACGAACCCGTGACAGGAGCGACGGGTCCGGCTACGCCCCCATCCGATCGATGACCGCGTCGGCCACCTCCGAGGTGCCCACCGCGGTGGGGTCGTCGCGGTCGGGCTTCATGTCGTAGGTGACCCGCCGGCCCTCGGCGATGACCTCCGAGATCGCCGTCTCCAGCCGCTCGGCGGCCTCCGGCTCGCCGATGTGGCGGAGCATCATCACCCCGCTGAGCATCATCGCCATCGGGTTGGTCCTGTTCAGCCCCGCGTACTTGGGGGCGCTGCCGTGGGTGGCCTCGAAGAGGGCGATCTCGTCGCCCATGTTGCCCCCGGGCGCCAGCCCCAGGCCGCCGACCAGGCCGGCGCAGAGGTCAGAGAGGATGTCGCCATAGAGGTTGGGCATCACCATGACGTCGTACAGCTCGGGCTTCTGCACCAGCTGCATCGCCATGTTGTCGACGATCCGGTCCTCGAACTCGATGTCCGGGTACTCCTGGGCGACCGTCTCGGCGACCCGCAGCCACAGCCCGTCGGTGTGCTTCATGATGTTCGCCTTGTGCACCGCGGTCACCTTCGACCGCCCCTGCTGGCGGGCCCAGCGGAAGGCGAAGTGGAAGACTCGCTCGGTGCCGTAGACGCTGATCGGCTTGATGCTGATCCCGCTGTCACGGCGGATGTCGCGCCCGGAGAGCTCGCCGATGGTGTCGATCAGGCGCAGCGCCTCGTCGCTGCCCTCGGCGAACTCGATCCCGGCGTAGAGGTCCTCGGTGTTCTCGCGGACGATGATCAGGTCGACCTCGGAGTATCGCGAGCGCACCCCCGGGTACCACTTGCAGGGACGCACCAGCGCGTAGAGGTCGAGCTCCTTGCGCAGCGCCACGTTGACGCTGCGGATGCCCTTGCCCACCGGGGTGGTCAGCGGGCCCTTGATCGCCACCCGGTTGCGGCGGATCGACTCGAGCACGTGGTCGGGCATCGGCTGGCCGTACTGCTCGACCACCCCCAGCCCCGCGTTGTGGATCTCCCACTCGATGTCCGCCCCGGCGGCGTCGATGGCGCGGCGCGCCGCCTCGCTGACCTCCGGGCCGACACCGTCGCCGGGGATCAGCGTGATCGTGTGCCGCGTCATCCCTGCATCCTCCAGGTACAACCCTCCTCCGCGGACGGGGCGCCGCCGCGACGGCCGCCCAGTCTGCCAGAACACGGCGCGGCTACGATCGGCCGGGTGTGGAGTGACCCCCTCCCCTCCTGGTACGCGGGCCACGGCCGCCATCACCTGCCCTGGCGCCACACCCGTGACCCCTGGGCGGTGCTGGTCAGCGAGGTGATGCTGCAGCAGACGTCGGTGGGCCGGGTGCTGGAGCGCTGGGGGCCGCTGCTGGACCGCTGGCCCGATCCGGCCAGCCTCGCCGCCACCCCGCTCGAGGAGCTGCTGCGGGCCTGGGACGGGCTCGGGTACCCCCGCCGCGCCCGCGCCCTCCACATCGCCGCGGCGCACCTCGCCGCCGGCGGCTGGCCCGAGGACGAGGCGGGGCTGCGCCGGCTGCCGGGGGTGGGTCCGTACACCGCCCGGGCGCTGCGCGCCCTCTGCCTCGACGCCGCCGGGCCGCCGCCCCGCGACGTCAACCTCGGACGGGTGGCGGCCCGCGCCGGGCTCGGGGTCGAGCCCCACCAGGCGTCGCCGGCGCGGCTCGACGAGGAGCTGCTCCGGTCCCGGCCGGCGGGGATGAGCGCCCGCGACCACACCCTCGCGCTCTTCGACCTCGGCGCCACCGTCTGCCGCGCCCGCGCCCCCCGCTGCAGCGCGTGCCCGGTGGCGGCGGGATGCGCCTCACGCGAGCGCCTCGAGGGCGCACCGCCGCCCCCGCCACCCCGCCGGCAGGCGGCCTGGGCGGGCAGCCACCGCCAGCTCCGCGGGGCGGTGCTGCGCGCCCTCCTCGCCGCCGAGCCGCCGGCGGGCGCCGAGGCGCTGCTCGCCCGGGTGGGCGGCGCCGCCGCCGCGGCGCGGCCGGGCGCGGTCGAGGCCGCGATCGAGGAGCTCCACCGCGAGGGGCTCATCGCCGAGCTGCCCGCGTGGATGGGGAGCGGTCCCCCGCCGACCACCCGGTAGCATGGCCCGCATGGCGACCTCCTCCGACTGGCTGACCGAGGCGGAGCGGTGGCTGTGGGGACGGGGGTCGTTCAGCTTCATCCCCGACCGCGACCTGCCCCAGTCCCACGGCAGCCCCGAGCGCGGCGGCGGCCCCCGGGTGATCTTCGCCGGGTTCCCATCGGACTACAGCCTCGCGTTCCTCCTCGCCCTCCTCCGCCTCGACGTCGAGCTGGTGGGCATCGTCACCAGCCCGGGGGCACACCCCGCCATCCTCGGCACCAACGCGCTGAGCCGGATCGCCGGCCACCTCTCGATCCCGCTGCTGCGCCACTGGCGGATCAACGACGAGCACGCCCGCCAGGAGATGGCCGGGCTCCAGCCCGCGCTCGGCGTCATCGCCAGCTTCGACCAGATCCTGGGGACGCGGGCGCTGGCCATCCCCGCCCACGGCTGGCTCAACATCCATCCCAGCGCGCTGCCCGCCTACCGCGGACCCGAGCCGATCTACTGGACCATCGCCGACGGCGCCGCCGAGGCGGGCATCACCCTGCACCGCGCCGTGCCCAAGTTCGACGCCGGGCCGATCATCGCCCAGCGCCGGCTCCGTCCCGCCGCCGACGAGACCGCGGGCACCCTCACCCACCGGCTCAGCGCCCTCGGCGCCGAGGCCCTCGGCGAGGCGGTGGCGGCGATGCTCGCCGGCGACCCCGGGGTCCTGCCTGACCTCGCCGAGGGGTCGTACCGGCCCTCGGTCGGGCACCGCCACCTCAGCACCGCCGGCTCCGCCGCCGAGGCCGAGCGGATGGTGCGCGCGGGGGTGCCCAACATGCCCGCCTGGGTGGAGGTGGAGGGCCATCCCGTCTTCGTCACCCGGGCACGCACCGTCGCCGACTGCGGGGCGGCCGCGGGCCTCCGCTATCCCGACGGCTGCCTCCAGTTGCTGGAGACCGCGGTCGCCTGCGGCTGCCACCACGACGATCCCCACTGCCCGCACCGCGAGCGGGCCGCCGACTAGATCACTCGGTCGGCGAGGGCTCGGTCGAGGCGTCCTTGCTATCCCGGTCGAGGCTGATCCGGCGCTCGAGCATGCGCCCCATGAAGTAGCCGCGGCAGTTCGGGCAGCGGGTCCGCTCGATGTGGCCGCGGAGCTGCTGCATCAGGTGGAGGGGGGGCGCGACCGGGGTCATCAGCTTGTCGACGACGAGGCGGAACTGCATGCAGGTCAGCAGCACCTCGGGAAGCGTGCCGTCACCGAAGACGACCACCGCCAGAGGTCCGATGCCGCTGCGTTCGGAGTACATCACGGAGAGGAGAACGGCCCACACCGACCCGATCCTGCGGTCGCTGGTGGCTACCGGCCTCCCCAGGCCCCCCGCGGCCGGTGCGGAACGGCCTCGCCGTCGAGCCAGCGGACCAGCCACGCCTCCAGGGACGGAGCCTCGCGCTGCAGCCATTCGGCCGGGCGCAGGCCGAGCTCGAGGGCGCTGCCCACCCCGGAGAGCACCTCGCCTCCCCGGGCGTCGAGGCAGAACAGGACCCCGTCGCGGGCCTCGGACAGGGGCAGCACCTCGGTGGGCCAGGCCTCCATCGTGACCACCAGGCTGCGCCCGCCCGGCCGCGGGGGGTAGGGCCCGCGGGGGGGCCGGAGCATGCCCTCGTAGACGCCGACGAGGTCGTCGCCCTCGGGGTCACGCCGGCCGCTGCCGATGCCGTAGAGCGGCACCGGGCCGACCCCGCCGTTGGCCACCTCGAGGTGGAGACGGCGGAGGCCGGCGGGAAGGGAGAAGCCGAGCCGCGCCTCCGCCTGCTCGATCTCGGTCACCGTGGCGCGAGGCGGGATCGGAGTGCCAGCGGTGAGGCAGCGCTGCCGGACGCGCGCCAGAACATCGGCAATGTCGACGATCGCCATGGCCGTCCATGCTGCCTGAACGACGGGTCGGTCTGCAGGCCCGACCCGGCCGGCGCTCACGCCGGACGGTAGACCGCGGCGCCGGTGCGCTGGAACTCGTCGGACTTGTCCCGCATCCCCGCCTCGAGCGCCGCCTCGGTCTCCAGGCCGTGGGTGCGCGCGTACTCCCTCACCTCCTGGGTGATCTTCATCGAGCAGAACCTGGGGCCGCACATCGAGCAGAAGTGGGCCCGCTTGGCGGGGGCGGCGGGGAGGGTCTCGTCGTGGAACGACGCGGCGGTGTCGGGGTCGAGCGAGAGGTTGAACTGGTCCTCCCAGCGGAAGTCGAAGCGGGCCCGCGAGAGCTCGTCGTCGCGCGCCTGGGCGCCGGGGTGGCCCTTGGCCAGGTCGGCGGCGTGGGCGGCGATCTTGTAGGCGATCACCCCGTCCTTCACGTCCTTGCGGTTGGGCAGCCCGAGGTGCTCCTTGGGGGTCACGTAGCAGAGCATCGCGGTGCCGTACCAGCCGATCATCGCGGCGCCGATCGCCGAGGTGATGTGGTCGTAGCCGGGCGCGATGTCGGTGGTCAGCGGGCCCAGGGTGTAGAACGGCGCCTCGTGGCACAGCTCGAGCTGCAGGTCCATGTTCTCCTTGATGCGGTGCATCGGAACATGGCCCGGGCCCTCGATCATCACCTGGCAGTCGTTCGCCCAGGCGACGGTGGTGAGCTCTCCGAGGGTGCGCAGCTCGGCCAGCTGCGCCTCGTCGTTGGCGTCCGCGATGCACCCCGGCCGCAGCCCGTCGCCGAGCGAGAAGGCCACGTCGTAGGCGCGCATGATCTCGCAGATCTCCTCGAAGTGGGTGTAGAGGAAGCTCTCCTCGTGGTGGGCGAGGCACCACGCCGCCATGATCGAGCCGCCCCGGCTGACGATCCCGGTGAGCCGCTTCGCGGTGAGCGGCACGTAGCGCAGCCGCACCCCGGCGTGGATGGTGAAGTAGTCGACGCCCTGCTCGGCCTGCTCGATCAGGGTGTCGCGGTAGGCCTCCCAGCTCAGCTCCTCGGCCTTGCCGCCCACCTTCTCCAGGGCCTGGTAGATCGGGACGGTTCCGACCGGAACCGGGGAGTTGCGGATGATCCACTCGCGGGTGGCGTGGATGTCCCTGCCGGTGGAGAGGTCCATGATCGTGTCGGCGCCCCACCGCGCCGCCCAGGTCATCTTCTCCACCTCCTCCTCGATCGAGGAGGCCACCGCCGAGTTGCCGATGTTGGCGTTGATCTTCACCAGGAAGTTGCGACCGATGATCATCGGCTCGGTCTCGGGATGGTTGACGTTGGCGGGGATGATCGCCCGTCCCCGGGCCACCTCGGTGCGCACCAGCTCGGGGTCGACAGCCTCGCGGAGCGCGACGAACTCCATCTCCGGGGTCACCAGGCCACGGCGCGCGTAGTGCATCTGGGTGACGGCGGCGCCGGCCCTGGCGCGCAGCGGCCGCACCGACTCCGCGCTCCCCTGGTACTCCTCGACATCGCCACGCTCGCGGATCCACGCCCCCCGCACCGACTCCAGCCCGCGGTGCACGTCGGTGCGCACGCTCGCATCGGTGTACGGCCCGCTGCTGTCGTAGACGCAGAACACCCCCTCACCGTCCTCGAGCACGATCTCCCGGACCGGGACCTGGAGGTCGGGGCGCGAACCCTGGAGGTGCGCCTTGCGGCTGCCCCGGATCGGAGTGGCGGATGCCGCGAGGTCGGTGGGCGCCTGGGCCATCTGACGTCTCCTGCTGGGTGTCACCCGCCGGAGACGCGCGGGGGCGGCCACGGACGGCGGCGCGCACACAGGCGCCCGCTCCTCGGCCGGCCCGCTTTCCCTTCGCTCGTACTAACGAGATCAGGTTCCAGGAGTTGGTGGTCCTGATACCACCTCTCAGCTGCTCGCTCCCCCAGCGGGACGCTATTCGGTTGTCGATGGAGAAGGATACTCCGGCCGTGCGCCCCGGCCCACCGACGCGGCCAGCTCCTCGATGGCGGTCAGGCAGCGCCCCGGGTGGGAGAGCGGCAGCAGGTGGTCGGCCCCGGCGACCACCTCGAGGGTGACCTGGGGATGGCCGGCGGCGAGCTCCTCGAGCAGGCCGAGGTCGGGGAGCGGGTCGGTGCCGCCGATGAGCAGACGCACCGGCACGCCGGCCTCGACCAGCCAGGCGGGCCGGGCGGTCGCGCCCACCAGCTCGGCGAAGCTCTGCGAGTACGACTCCCAGGTGTGGCGGACGCCGTCGAGGGCCACCGCCAGAGGCAGCTCGGGCCGGTAGGTGGTGGCCACCCGGCGAGCCAGCCAGGGACGGCGCATGCACATCGCCCGGCAGAGGTGGCGCGAGTACCGGGTGTCGGTGCAGAAGGTGCGCTCGGTCCAGGTCAGCGCCCGCCGGGTGGCGGCGCGGGCGCCGGCCGGGCCGCGGTAGAGCGGCGGCGAGACCAGCAGCAGGGCGCCGACCAGCCCGGGGTGGGAACGGGCGAGGGCGAGCGCGACCAGCGCGCCGAAGCTGTGCCCCGCCACCACCGCGGGGGCGTCGTCGACCCCGGCCGCCGCCACCGTCGCGGCCACCGCAGCGGCGTGCGCCTCGAGGCTGTACCCGGTGGGCGGCCAGGGTGAGGCGCCGAAGCCGAGCAGGTCGGGGACAAGCAGCCGGTGGCGAGCTCCGAGGCGGTCGAAGGCGCTTCCCCAGAGCCGCCCCGAGGCGGCGAGCCCGTGGAGCAGCAGCACCGGCGTTCCGGCCGCGCCGGCCCGCCGCGCCACCAGCGGGCCGCAGTGCCGGGCGGGCAGCGGCTCCTCCCAGCCGAACGCCGCCCGGCGCCGCAGCGCCGCCGCCCGCCCCGACCGCCAGCCCGTGGTCACGTCCCGCACGCTACCCGCAGGCGGCGGCCGGGCGCCGACCTGCGATCATCGACCCGCGGGCCGCTGCGGGCCGGGCGAGCAAGGGGGATGAGGCATGGACTTCGAGCTGAGCGGCGAGGATGCCGCCTTCCGCGACGAGGTGCGCGGCTGGCTCTCCGATCACCGCGAGCAGATCGCGCACACCCGGGCGGTCGACTGGGAGGCGGGCGGCGAGGCGTTCGAGCGCTACCGCAGCTGGGAGCGGGCCCTCTTCGACGCCGGGCTCGGCGCCGTCGCCTGGCCCGAGGAGTACGGCGGCCGCGGCGCCTCGATGGTGCAGCAGGCGATCTTCAACGAGGAGTACATCCTGGCCGGCGCCCCCGACCGGATCAACCGGCTGGGGATGGGCCTGCTCGGTCCCACGCTGATGGTCTACGGGACCGCGGAGCAGAGGTCCCGCCACCTGCCCCGCATCCTCGCCTGCGACGAGATCTGGTGCCAGGGCTACAGCGAGCCCGACGCCGGCAGCGACCTCGCCTCGCTGCGCACCCGGGCGGTGCGCGAGGGCGACGAGTTCGTGGTCGACGGGCAGAAGACCTGGACCTCGCTGGGCCGTTTCGGCGACTGGATCTTCACCCTGGTGCGCACTGATCCAGCCGCGCCCAAGCACCGCGGCATCACATTCCTGCTCGTCGACATGCACAGTCCCGGGGTCGAGGTGCGGCCGCTGGTGCAGATCGACGGCAGCGCGCGCTTCGCCGAGGTGTTCTTCACCGGCGTGCGGGTCCCCGCCGCCAACGTGGTGGGGCGGGTGGACGACGGGTGGGCGGTGGCGATGACCCTGCTCGGCTTCGAGCGTGGCGGCGGCCTCTACGGCCCCGCGCTCTTCCACCGCATCCTCCGCGACGTGATCGACCTGTCGCGCCGCGAGCCCCGTGGTGATGGGGTCGCCGCCGACGACCCCGACGTGCGCCGCCGGGTCGCCCAGTCGTACATCGAGACCCGCGTCTACGAGCTCACCGTGCAGCGCGCGCTCACCCGGCTGGCGCGTGGCGAGGCGCCCGGTCCCGAGGCCTCGCTCAGCAAGCTGTACTGGTCGGAGATGAAGGTGCGCCTCGACGAGCTCGCCCTCGACATCCTCGGTCCGCGCGCCGAGCTCGGCCGCGGCTCGCCCGAGGCGGAGCACGACGGCGGCTGGTACGCCGACTACCTGTACGCGCGCGCCAGCACCATCTTCGCCGGCACCTCCGAGGTGCAGAAGAACATCGTCGCCCAGCGCGTGCTGGGCCTTCCCCGCGAGTAGGAACGGCGCATGGACTTCGACTTCTCCCCCGAGCAGTACATGCTCCGCGACACCGTGCGCGACCTGCTCCGCCGTGAGTGCAGCCCGGCCGCGGTGCGGGGCGCCTGGGCCTCGCCGACGGGACGCTCGCCGGAGCGCTGGCGGAGGCTCGCCGACCTCGGCGTGGTCGGGCTGACCGTCCCCGAGGAGCACGGCGGCGCCGGCATGGACGAGGTCGACCTGGTGCTCATCCTCGAGGAGGCGGGGCGCGCGCTGCTCCCCGAGCCGCTGCTGGAGACCACCGCCGTGGCCGCGCCGCTGCTGGCCCGCGCCGGTTCGGACGAGCTCCGCAGCCGCTGGCTGCCGCGGATCGCGAGCGGCGAGGCCGGCGTCACCGTGGGGCTCGCCGGATCGCCGTACGTCGCCGACGCCACCGCCGACCTGGTCATCCTCGAGCGCGAGGGGGCGCTGCACGCGGTCACCCAGGACCGGCTCACCCTGCGGCCGCTGCGCTCGATGGACGGCGCCCGCCGGCTCTTCGCGGTGACCGCCGAGCTCGGCGGCGACACCGTGCTCTCGAGCTCGCCGGAGGACGCGCGCTGGGCCTTCGACCATGCCGCCGCCGCCTCCGCCGCCGAGCTGGTCGGCGTCGCCGGCGCGATGCTCGACATGACCGTCGACCATGTGAAGCAGCGCGAGCAGTTCGGCCGGAGGATCGGGTCGTTCCAGGCGGTGCAGCACAAGCTCGCCGAGACCCTGATGCTGGTCGAGTCGGCGCGCGCCGCGGTGTACTACGCCGCCTGGGCGCTGGCCAACGACGCCCCCGACGCCAGCATCGCCGCCAGCGTCGCCAAGGCGTGTGCGAGCGACGCCGAGCGGCGCACCAACCTCGAGGCGCTGCAGCTCCACGGCGGCATCGGCTTCACCTGGGAGCACGACCTCCACCTGTGGCTGAAGCGCGGCAAGGCGCTGGAGCTGCAGCACGGCGACGCCGACCTCCACCGCCGGCGGATCGCCGACTGGATCTACGCCCCTGGGTGAGGGGCCTGGCCCTGCCCCGCCCCGTCGCGACCGGTACCGTACGTCCCTCCACCGGCCGCTGTCAGGAGTGCCGCACATGGGAGAGGCCCGCCCCCGGGTGGTGATCCTCGGCGCCGGCTTCGGCGGGCTCGCGGCGGCGCGGGCGCTGCGCGGGGTGCCGGTGGACGTTGTCCTCGTCGACCAGCACAACTACCACCTCTTCCAGCCCCTCCTGTACCAGGTCGCGACCGCGCTGCTCGACCCCTCGGAGATCGCCTACCCGGTCCGCGCCGCGCTGCGCCGTCACCGCAACGTCGACTTCCGCCTCGCCCGGGTGATCGGCGTCGACCTCGAGCGCCGGCGGCTCACCACCACCGGGGGCGAGCTCGCCTACGACCACCTGGTGGTCTCCGCGGGAGCGGTGAACAACTTCTTCGGGCTCACCTCGGTGGAGGAGCACACCCACGGCCTCAAGTCGCTGGGCGAGGCGCTGGCGGTGCGCAACCACCTGCTCACCTGCTTCGAGCGGGCGGCCTGGAGCGACGACCCGGGGACCCGCAGACGGCTCCAGACCGTGGTGCTGGTGGGCGGTGGCGCCACCGGAGTCGAGCTCGCCGGGGCGGTGAGCGAGCTCGTCCACCTGGTGCTCCGGAGGGACTTCCCCCACCTCGACCTCGAGGAGGTGCGGATCTGCATCGTCGAGGCCGGCGACACCGTGCTCGGCGCCTTCGCCCCCTCGTTGCAGCGCGCGGCCATCCGCACCCTGGAGCGGAAGCGGGTGAGCCTGGTCTTCGGCGCCCAGGTGGCCGGGGTCGACGAGCGCGGGGTGTCGCTCCGCGACGGCAGCCGGATCGAGGCGGCGACGGTGGTCTGGACCGCGGGGGTGAGGGGCTCTCCGGTGGGCGCCTGGCTCGGCCGGGTCGACCGCCAGGGCCGGGTCGAGCTGGGTCCGACCCTGCAGCTGCCCGGCCACCCGGACGTCTTCGTGATCGGCGACCTCGCCCGGGTGGCCGGCAGCCGCGGCGAGGCCCTCCCGCAGCTCGCCCCGGTGGCGATGCAGGAGGCGAAGCACGTGGCCCGGTCCATCGCCGGCTCGCTCCGGGGAGAGGCGCCCGCGCCCTTCCGCTATCGCGACCGGGGCACGATGGCGACGATCGGCCGGAACGCGGGGATCGCCCAGATCGGCCCGCTGCGCCTCGGCGGCTTCCTCGGGTGGGTGACCTGGCTCACCGTCCACCTGCTGCTGCTGGTCGGCTTCCGCAGCCGCGTGGTGGCGCTGCTGAACTGGGGGTGGGACTACGTGGCCTACGACCGGCCGGTGCGCCTCATCGCCGCCCCCGCCCCGAGCGACCCCGGCGACACCGAGCTGTGAGGCGCAGGAACCGGCGGGACGCCGCCGTTTCACCCTCGTGAGCCAGCCGTGCGCGCCCGCACACCCCCCGGAGCCGCCGTGTCGGTGACAATGGCCGCCACATGAGCACTGAGGTGACGCCTCGCCCTGCCACCGGCCCGGACACCACCGGCTTCCCGGTCGGAACGGCGGATGTCGCCTGCGTCGGCCCGATCTTCGCCCACAACATCTGGCTGCTGTTCTCGACTCCGATCGGGCCCTCGCTGCTCGGCCCCCACCCGCTGCTGCTCTCGTTCCTCCGGGGCAGCCTCCCGGCGATGATCACCACCGGCGCCGTCGCCCACCGCGGCGACTTCCCGCTGCTCCTGGCGCTGCTCGCCCCCCTCTTCATCACCTGCTTCTCGGACCCCTTCTACTACTGGGCGGGCCGGCGCTACGGGCGGAGGGTGATCACCTACATGACCGGCCCCAGCCCGCGGGCGCAGCGGCGGATGGCGCGGGCGGAGCGGATGTTCGCGCGCTGGGGCGCGCCGATGATCTTCCTCGCCTACTTCATCCCCTTCCTGCCCCAGTGGCTCTGCCTGATGGCGGCGGGTGAGATCAAGATGCGCATCTGGGTGGTCGCCCTCGCCGACGGCCTCGGCGCGCTGTGCTTCATCCTCACCTACGTGATGCTCGGCTGGTTCATCGGCAAGCCGGCGATCGACCTCGCCAACAACATCTCCCACTACGGCCTCTACCTGACCGGCGCTCTGATCGTGGTCGTCTTCGTGATCAGCTTCCGCCGCGCCATGGCCCAGCAGGAGCAGCTGAACCGGCCCCAGGACCAGCCCTAGTCCCGACCGGAGAGGGCCCTCACCAGCCGGGAGGCGTCGACGGTTCCCAGCCCGGTGGCCAGGTCGTAGCCCCGCACCGCCGGGTAGCCCTTCACCGTGACCATCACCGGCACCGCCGCCGCACAGGCGGAGGCGCAGAAGGTGAGGCTGTTGTCGCCGCCGACCACGTCGACGATCCCGGAGGCGTCCTCGCGCGCGAGCCGGTAGAGGCGGTCGTTGAGCACGCCGAGGCGCCGCCCGGCCGCCTGGCCGGCGACCGCGACGATGCCGGCGAACAGCGGGGTGGCCTCGCTCGTGCCACCGACGAGGTGCCAGCCGCCGGCCGAGGCCTTCGGGTTGGCGAAGCTGTAGTAGAAGACGGCGGCGCCGTCGACGGCCGCGCTCATGCTGACGTCGGGCGTGCCCCGATGGTCGCCGACCACGCTGCGCACCGAGTCCTGGAAATCGGGGCGGTCGAAGATGCTCGACACCCCTCCCCCGCCGGCGCCGCCGCCGTCGTCGTTCCACACCCGGTCGGGTGAGAGCCGGTTGCCGGCGGCGTCGAGGTTCAGCCGGGTGCCTCCGACCGACGTCACCAGCGGGTCGCTGGATGGCCAGGAGTTGACCCGCATCGGGTAGCAGCAGCTCTGGTCGAGGCGGGCGTCGGTGGCCCCGTTGTCGCCGGAGGCGCCGAGCACGGTGATGCCCTGCTCGGCGGCGTTCCTGAACGCGGAGCGGAGCCCGAGCAGCGCCGCGGCCGAGGGGAAGGTCTGCTCGGTGGCGCCGAAGCTCTGCGAGATGACGTCGGCGAGGTGGTGCTCGACGACGTGGTTCTCGGCGCGGACGATCTCGGGGAAGCCGGTGATGCCCTCGGTCTCCGACACCGGGGTGACCACCAGCAGCAGCTTCGCGCCCGGCGCCATCGCGTGGGCCCACTCGACGTCGAGGGTGGTCTCCTCCGCCCAGCCGACCATGTCCTCGTTGGCGGGGTCGAAGGCGGGCGGGGCGCCCGCCGGATGGATGACGGTGAGCTTCGGGGGATCGGGCAGGCCGAAGGCCTGGTCGAAGTGGTGGAGGTCGGCTGCGATGGTGGGCGAGCCGAAGGAGTCGACGACGGCGATGGTCCGACCCCGGCCATCCAGGCCGCGGGCGAGCAGCGGATCGAGCCCGTAGGCGTGGCGCAGCTGGGCCGGCCGGTAGCAGGACCGCTGCAGGTGGGCGCGGCACCAGGCGGTGTCCGGAGGGAAGGTGAGCGACTCCCGCGCCACGTGTCCCGTGATCGCCGGCCGTGGCGCCGTCGCCGCCCGCGCCGGCGCGCCGGCGGCGGTGTGCGCCGCCGAGGCGGCGGCGACCAGCAGCAGGGCGCCGGCACCCAGGACGGCGGCGCGAGGCCTTGGACTCATCGCGTTCTCCGGAGGGCGGTCAAGGAACCGAACGGATCATAGGGAGCCGGGCGAGGAGGGCACCAACCTGCCGCTGACGGACTCCGTTTGTATGATGGTTGGGTTGTCAGCTCAACCGGGAGTGGAGTATGGCCGAGCAGCCACCCGATCCCCGCCGTGACCCGCACACACCTCCGGACCCCGGTCAGGAGGCGGCGCCCGACGCCACCACCGAGGGGGTCGATCCCCGGGTCGTGCCCGAGGGCGACGAGATCGAGCGCGTCGCCGAGTCCTCCACCGGCCCCGGCGCCGGCGAGAGCGAGCTGGTCAAGGTCACGACCCCCCGCGACGTCGACGACGAGGACATCCCCCGCCACCCGACGCTCGGCAGCCCGTAGCCCGGCGATGTGACGGGATGGTTCGGGCCATCGACAGAGGGTTCACTTCGGGCCGGTGCGGTGCGACAATCCCGCCCCCACCCCTCCGGCTCGAGGAGACCCCACATGGCAGCTCCCTCGACCCTGCCGCGCTCCGGAGAGAGCGCCGCCCCGTCCGAACCCGGCTTCGTCCGGCTCGCCTCCTGTCCGCGGTGCTCTGGCCGGCGCCGGGTGCTCGTGGAGGTGCACGGAGACCTCCGCGGCCGCTGCCTCGGCTGCGGCGCCGAGCTGACCCTTCCCCTCGCCACCGAGCGCACCCACCGCATGCGCGTGGTCGGCCGCGCCGGCCAGGGCGTGGTGGAGATCGACCCGGAGGCCTGAGCCCCGCCAACTCCAGCCCGGAGCGGCCGGGATGACCGTCGCCACCGGCACCTCGGGGTGGCAGTACCGCGACTGGCGTGGGCGCTTCTACCCGGAGCGCCTGGCCCAGTCGCGCTGGCTCGAGCACTACGCGGCCCGCTTCGCCACGGTCGAGGTCAACAACGCCTTCTACCGGCTGCCCGCCGCCACCACCTTCGAGAGCTGGCGGCAGCGCACCCCCGCGGACTTCGTGATCACGGTGAAGGCGAGCCGGTACCTCACCCACGTGCGCCGGCTCCGCGACCCCGCCGAGCCGGTGGCGCTGCTGATGTCGCGGATGGAGCCGCTCGGCGACCGCCTCGGGCCCGTGCTCCTCCAGCTGCCGCCGACGATGCGCGCCGAGCCCGCACGCCTCGACGAGACCCTCGCCTGCTTCCCCGCCGGGGTGCGGGTCGCGGTGGAGATGCGCCACCGGTCGTGGTTCGTCCCCGAGGTGCGCGCCCTGCTGGAGCGGCACGGTGCCGCGCTCTGCCTCGCCGACCGGGAGTCGCGCCCGGTGACCCCGCTGTGGCGCACCGCCGACTGGGCGTATCTCCGCCTCCACGCCGGCCGCGGCCGCAACCGCCCCGGCTACGGCGACACCGCGCTGCGCTCCTGGGCGCTGCGCCTCGCCGAGCTCTGGGGACGGGACGTCGAGGGCTTCGTCTACTTCAACAACGACCAGCGCGCCTGCGCGGTGCGCGACGCCGCCCGCTTCGCCGCCCTCGCCCAACGCGCCGGCCTCGAGGTGACCCGGGTGCCGCCCGCCGCGGAGATCGCCGGGGCCTGCCGCCAGCTCTAGCCGGCGGCCACCTCGATCCGCTCGTGGCCGGTGTAGACGTTCATGCCGCCGTCGCGGAGGAACCCGACCAGCGTCATCCCCGCCTCCTCGGCGAGCTCGATGGCGAGGCTCGACGGCGCCGAGACCGCGGCGAGCACGGGGATGCCGGCGAGCAGCGCCTTCTGGGCGAGCTCGAAGCTGGCCCGCCCGGAGGCGAGGATGACGTGGGCGCGCAGCGGCAGCCGCCCGTCGGTGGCCGCCCAGCCGATCACCTTGTCGAAGGCGTTGTGCCGGCCCACGTCCTCGCGGACGCAGAGCAGCCGTCCCCCGGCGTCGAAGAGCGCGGCGGCGTGGAGCCCGCCGGTGCGGTCGAAGACCCGCTGCGCCTCACGGAGCCGCGCCGGCAGGGCGGCGAGCAGCTCGGCCGAGACCCGCACCGGGTCGCCGGCGACGTCCCACCGTGCCCGGGTGCGCACCGCGTCGAGGCTGGCGCGCCCGCACAGACCGCACGAGGAGCTGACGTAGAAGGCGCGGGCCCGGGCGGGGTCGAAGCCGGGGGCGGAGGCGGTGAGCTCGACCTCCAGGATGTTGTGCCGCCCGTCGGCGGCGACCTCGCAGGTGCGGATGGTGGCGATCTGCTCCGCCCCCGTGATCACCCCCTCGGTGACCAGGAAGCCGACGGCGAGGTCGAAGTCGTGGCCCGGGGTGCGCATCGTCACCGCCACCGGCACGCCGCCGGCGCGGATCTCCATCGGCTCCTCGACCACCACCGCGTCGGTGGTCCACGAGCGGCCCTGGGGGCCGAGGCGCAGCAGCCTCCGCCGGCCGCTCGCCGCAGAGGTCATCAGCCGCCGCTCGCCTCGGCCATCCCCGGCGGCGGCAGGGCGATTCCGGCCGGTCCCGGGTGGGCTGCCTGGCCGGTGGCGCGGCGCCACAGCGGCAGCACCCGGTCCTCGATCATCCGCCAGCTCGCGACCACGCGGCGGCGCTCCTCCTCGGCGAGCGGGACCGTCGCGGGCAGGGTCTCGCCGGCGAGCCAGGCGCGTGCCGCCTTGCGACCGAGCTCGAGCGAGCCGCCGAGGTGGGTGAAGTCGAGGACGCCGCCGAGCGCACCCACCTCGATGAGGTGCAGCGGCACCCCGGCGCCGGCGGCCGCGGCCAGCGAGCGGCGCCGCTGGTGCAGCTGGGCGACCAGGGTGGCACGGTCGATGATCGCGCCGAGCCCGACCGGGAGGTTGCTCAGCTCCGAGGTGCTGGCGTCGACGAGGAGGATGGTCCGGGCGCCGCGGCGCACCGCCTCGTTGACGCCGAAGTTGTCGATGACGCCGCCGTCGAGGAAGAGCCGGTCGTCGAGGGGCACCGGCGGCAGCACCGTGGGGATCGCCGACGACGCCCGCACCGCCGCGGCGACCGGGCCGCGGTCGAAGTAGATGAGGTCGCCGCTGAGCAGGTCGCAGGCGCCGATGGCGAGGGGGATCTGCAGATCCTCGAAGGTGAGCTTCCCCAGGGCGCGCCCGAGCAGGTGCTCGACCCGGCCGGCGGAGAGCGCCGCGCTGCGCCGCCAGGCGATCGCCCCGGCGTAGCCGAGCAGCATCCCGCGCATCATCCGGCGCACCTCGGGGTCGGTCCACCAGTACTGCAGGGCGCGGGCGTTCTCCATCTCGGGGTGCGCGGCGAGCCAGGAGCCGTTCCAGGCGCCGATCGAGGTGCCGACGATCAGATCGGGGCGCAGCCCGTGGGCGACGAGCTCGATGACGACGCCCGCCTGGGCGGCGCCGCGGGCTCCGCCACCGCTGAGGCAGAGGGCGACCGGAGCGCGCAGCGCGGCCAGCCGGGCCGCCACGACCGGAGGGGTGCCACTCATCATCGGAGCCTACACCCACCCGCTCGCAGGTCGCGTCGCACCGCGATGACACCCCCATGAGAGATGGTCGTGCCCTTCATATGAGAGCAACGCCGAAACCTCTGACTTCCTTGCCCGTACGAACCGCCAGGTGGGGCGGTCGCC
The DNA here is from genome assembly GCA_036495095.1 of Candidatus Dormiibacterota bacterium. NCBI lineage: Bacteria > Bacillati > Candidatus Dormiibacterota > Candidatus Dormiibacterota bacterium. The sequence goes on from DASXNK010000004.1 coordinate 40,302, forward strand.
ACTGCACGAACGTCCGAAAGGTAGCTCGCTGGCGTCGATACGACAGCGCCGCTATCACCTGTTCAGATCGATGGCCTACCCCGCGACCGGCAGGTCGACGACGGTGAAGTGGGTGACCTTGTCCACCGCCCGGCCCTCGACCCCGGCGCGGACGTGGTGCGGCCCCGCCCTCTCGAAGACCATCGTGACCGGCACCGCGATCAGCGCCCGCTGGTCGGTGCCGACGATCGCCTGGGGGTGGCGGCCGACCAGCAGCTGACCCGAGACCTGGGCCAGCTGCTGGTTGTCGTCGTCCTCGACGCTGATCCTCACCACCAGCGGGTCGTCGGTCTCGTTCCAGTCGACGAGGAAGCCGGCGGCGATGGCGAACTGGGAGATCGGCGGCGCCGACCCCGGCGGCGGGTTCTGCGGGACCTGGCGCTGGTGGTGGGTCCAGGCGCCGCCGAGGAGGTGGAGCTTGCTGTCCGGCGAGACTTGCGCGGCGTCGCAGAGGATGAGGAAGTCGACGGAGGTGGGCATAGCGGGATTGTCCGGGTTTGTACCGGGGGGAGGCTGGAGCCACCCCCCGGTCGACCCCGGTCCATCGAGTCTCCGGCTACCCGGGGAAGTCCGAGGCCTCGAACAGCTGGCGGATCTCCACCTCACCGTCCCGGAACGGCGCCCGGGACATCCATTCGACCGCCTCCTCCCGTGACCCCACCTGGATCAGCCAGAACCCGGCGACCAGCTCCTTGGTCTCGGTGAAGGGTCCGTCGATCACGGTGCGCCTCTCTCCGGAGTACCGGATGCGGGCGCCCTTCGAGCTCGCCTGCAGCCCGTCCCCGGTGAGCATCACGCCCGCCTTGGTCAGCTCGTCGTTGAACGCGCCCATCTCGGCGAGCGCCTCCGGGGTGGGGAGGGCACCGCTCTCGGACTCGTCGGTCGCCTTGACGATCACCATGAACCGCATCGTCATCTC
>DASXNK010000005.1 GCA_036495095.1 Candidatus Dormiibacterota bacterium
GCCCTGCAGCTGCGGCGCCGGAGCGCCTACGACGCCGCGTACCTCGCGCTGGCTGAGGACCTCGGGGCAGAGCTCTGGACCTTCGACGCGGCCCTGGTTCGGAACGCCGGAGCCCGAGGTCACCCCGTTTACCTCGCGGGCTGACCGGGCGGTCGCCACGGGGTCGTGGGGATCTCAGGAGCGTCAGCGGCAGCATTCCTGGTCGGCAGGCTCGCTGACGCAAACGAAGGCGGCGACGGAGGCGCCGGTGAGTCCCAAAATGGGACAGCTGCCACCGGGCGGAAGCGCCAGAATTCGCCGCATGCTCGAAATCCAAACGGCCCTGTTCATCGCGTTCCTGGTGGTTGTCTTCGCGGTCATGATCGGAATCGGTTGGTATGGGACCACGGGGGGTCGCGGCACGTATTGACCCAACCGGCGGATGACCTCCGGAGGCCGGGCCGGGGGTAGCGGAGCCCCGCCCGGCTGGCACACCCAGCCGGACCATCTGGATCACGACCCGTCGTGTGGGTTGCCAGAATAGCCGCGACATGGGACCGTCGCCGCCCGATCGAGCCGTGAAAGACCTGGCGGATTCGGTGCAGGTGCTGGCGTTCGACATCTTCGGGACCACCGTCGACTGGCGCACCGGGGTCGCCGAGCAGGTCGCCGAGATCGCGGCGGGACGCGGCATCACCCTCGATGCCGGAGCGCTCACCGACGCCTGGCGGGAGCGGTACCTGCCGTCGATGGAGCGGGTGCGCAGCGGCGAACGGCCGTGGGCGGTCCTCGACGCCCTCCACCGCGAGTCCCTGGACGAGCTCCTCGAGCTCTTCGGCGTCGCCGGTGCGTTCGACGAGCCGTCCCGCCGGCGGCTGGTGCGGACCTGGCACCGGCTCCCCGCCTGGGAGGACGTCGCAGAGGGCCTCGACCGCCTGCGCCGGCGCTACACGGTCGTCGCCCTGTCGAACGGCGGGTTCGCCCTGCTGGTCCATCTGATCAAGGCAGCGCGCCTCGAGTTCGATGCCGTCCTGTCGGCGGAGAATGCACGCCGCTACAAGCCCGATCCCCGGGTGTACCGGATGGCCGGGGAGCTGCTCGACGTCGCGCCGGGCCAGGTGCTGATGGTCGCGGCTCACCGGTGGGACCTCGACGGCGCGCGGAGCGCCGGCCTGCGGACCGCATTCGTCGAGCGTCCCGCCGAGAAGGGCCCCCACCGCGCCGCCGACCGAGCCGCCGACACGGTCAGCGACGTCGCGACCAGCAGCTTCGTCGAGCTCGCCGAGGTGCTCGGCTGCTGATCCCGGACGGGACCGCGGTGCTACGCGGACACCTCCTCGTCGTCGCCGTCGGGCTCCGACGCCAGGGCACCTCCGGTACGGGCCGAGCGGCCACGGAGGGAGAGCGGAAGAGCGGCCCTCACCAGCCCGAGGAGCACGCTGGCCCCGGAGCTCCGGCAGAGATGGCCGTGGGCGCCGAGGCGCATGGCCAGGCGGCCGCCGGCGCCCGAGTCGATCGGGGTGAGCACCACGATGGTCGCCTGCGGGACCTTGCGGCGCAGCACCGGGGTGGCCTCGACGGCGTTCAGCAGCGGCAGCTCGGTGTCGAGGAGGATCAGGTCGGGTCGCAGCAGCTCGGCCAGACCCACGGCGGACGCCCCGTCGTGCGCGTGGTCGACGACGTCGAAGCCGGCCGCCCCGGAGAGGATGTCCCCGAGCCGCCGCGCGTCGAGGTCGTGCGGAGTGGCGATCAGGACCCGAACCGCCTCCACCTCTCCCGTGCGAACCGGCCCCTCCATCACCTTCCTCACTCTCCGTCCCAGTTCAGCGGCGCACCCGCCGGCGGCGAGGCCCTCCTTCCCCGAGTACCGAAGCCGCCAGCGGGTCTATCACCGAATCCTATCAGGGAAGCGTAATAATGGTACCGATCTTGTACGCATCCCGGACCGGGCGGAGCTGCTCAGGCACACCTTTCTGGTCGTGGCCCGCCGGAGCGGCGAGGTGGCGTGATCCGGGAATGGTGGAAACCTTCATATTGAATATCACCAAATCCGATATTCAGCCGCGCGCCGGACAGGCTTCGGCGGATAATGAGACCCGACTCCCACGTTGGCGAGAGAGGTGAGAGGAGGGTTGTGATGCATCCTGACCGCGGTGACCGGGCGCCCTCGGAGCGGCAGGTGGACGTGCTCCTGGTGGAGGACGACCCGGCCGTCTCGCTCATGTATCAGACCAAGCTCGAGGCCGACGGGTACCGGGTGGGGATCGCCGCCGACGGCCAGGAGGGCATCGACCTCGCCAACGCGCTCCAGCCCAGCGTCATCGTGCTCGACGTCCAGCTGCCCCGGCGGGATGGGTTCGAGGTGCTGAGCGCGCTCCGCGGTGCCGCCGCCACCCGCGCCATCCCGGTGGTGCTGCTCAGCAATCTCGGCGACGGGTCGATCGCGGCCCGGGGGCTGCAGCTGGGGGCGGAGCAGTTCCTCCTCAAGGTGCACACCACCCCCGCCGAGCTCTCCGCCGAGGTCGGTCCCTGGGTCCAGGACGCCGCGCCGTAGGGGAGCGGCCACGGGCCGGTGGGCTACCCTGGCGCGGTGAGCGAGATGCGCCACGTCCGCCCCGCCGACCGGGTCGCCGCTGACCCCACTCCGGGGATGCGCCGCGAGCAGGCGATCGCCTCCCCGGGGATGTGGGCGGGGGTGGTGCACACCGATCCGGGGATGGTGTCGGGCTGGCACCACCACGGCGACCACGAGACCTCGCTCTTCGTCGCCGTCGGGGCGCTGCGCCTGGAGTACGGGCCCGGCGGAGGGTCGGTGATCGAGGCGGGGGAGGGCGACTTCATCCACGTCCCCCGCGGCGCCGTCCACCGCGAGGCCAATCTCACCGGCGCGGTGTCCACACTGGTGGTGGTGCGCGCCGGCACCGGGGTGCCGACCGTCAACGTCGACGGTCCCGAGCCCGCGGCCGCCGGCTGACGGGCTCCAGGTCACCGCACCGCATCGTCGAGCTCTCATCAGGAGCGCCAGGGGTTCCGTGCAAAGGGGGCGTCGAGGACCAGGAGGAACACCAGCGCCAGGCCGATGCCGCTGGCGATGTACCAGGGCCACGGGCCCATGAGGTCGAGCAGCGTCCCCCTGCCCCCCTGGTCGCGCAGGAACATGTAGTTGCCACCGGTGACCACATCGGCGATCGCCGCGGCGACGGTGAAGGCCAGCGTCAAGCCGAACACCCTCGCCACCGCCCCGGGCCGGGGAGCCAGCCGCAGCCCCACCACCAGGAACACCGCGGCCAGCACCACGCCGGCGTGGGTGACGTAGAACTGGAAGTAGAAGTAGTCCGGGAACCGGTACCGGGGGTCGGGGGTGAGCAGGCCCTGGACGGCGCCGGCGCATCCCCAGAAGTAGGTCAGCTCGGCGAGCAGCCGGCGGCGGGTCCAGAGCGCGGCGGCGCCGACCACCGCGCTCACCGGACAGAGGTCGAGCATCAGCCCGTTGGTCGCCGACCAGTGCCCCTGGGCGATGGTGACGATCTGCCAGACGGCGAGGTTGGCGACCAGCACCAGGGCGAGGAGGCGGGCGGCGACCCGGGTCCAGCCCCCCGGGCGCAGCCGGGCGCCGGCGCAGAGGCCCGCGCAGAGGGCGGCGGTGACCGCCAGGGCGCCGAGGTGGTCGGGACGGAACAACTCGCCTTTCCTGCCGGCACGAGACGGTGCGGGGTCGCGGCCACCTGCTCCCTGGCGGGAGAGTGAGACCGGCACCGCGCTTTACCCGCCGTCCGATTTTTGCTTACATGGTTGTCGGCATGATGCACTGGTGGGTACCACCCGTCGCCGGCAACCGGAGGAGCGGGTCCTGAGCAGTCCCGTGCAGGACGTCCAGGCCCGGCCCCAGCTGCTGTGGGAGGCCGCTCAGCGTGCCTGCGAGCGCAGCCAGGAGCTGATCGCCGAGAGCCGCGCCACGCTGAGCCGCCACGGCGCCGTGGTCGCGGCGCTGCGGTCGTCGCTGCTCGCGCGGCCCGCGCCGTCGCTGCCCCGGGTGCTCCCTGGAGGGCAGCCCGGGCGCACCGTCGACCTCGACGGGGAGGTGCGGCTCGGGCCGCTGACCCTGGTCCCGCTGCGCCGGGCGATCGCCTGCGACGGAGGCCGCATCCTCTTCACCCCGGCGGAGTGGCAGCTGCTCGCCGCCCTGGTGATGAACCGCCGGAGCACGCTGAGCCGCGCCGAGCTCGCCACCCGGGCCTGGGGGCCGGGGTTCGCCGGCCGGCACGGCGAGGTCGAGGTCTACATCAGCCGGCTCCGGCGCAAGCTGGCACGCACCGGCAGCTCGGCCGAGATCCGGACGGTGCGGGGACAGGGGTACCGGCTCAGCGTCGCCGGCGACGACGAGGCCGGCCCGGCTCCGCTGCCGCCACCGGCCGCCGGCGCCAGCGCCTGACACGACTGTCAGCGGCCGCGGGTGGGGTGTGATGGGCCGCCGCGCGTTGTAGGGGTGGGTCTCATCCACCGTCGAGGCCCTGGGACGGAGGGGGCCCGGATGGACCACCGCGGCCCCCTCCTACGTCCGCCCGTCCCGCCGCCGCACCAGCGGTGCGTCCGTGCGACCATGTGCCCGTGGCCATCGACGGCGGTCTGGACGAGGGGTCGGGGGGAGCCGGCATCCGGCGCGGCCTGGCCGAGCTCCGCGCCCAGAGGCTCGAGCTCCGCGCTCAGCGGCAGCTCATCCGCAGCCAGCTGACGGCGATCCGTGCCACCCAGCAGCGGGTCGGCCGCGAGCTCGCCGCCTGCCGCCAGAACGGCGACGGTCTGCGCCTCCGGATGCCCGGGCTGGGGACGCCTGCGCCGGCCGCCGTGGAGCGCGGCTCGCACGTGGACGTGGCCCAGGAGCTGCTCCTCGACCTCCTCGCCCACGGACCGATGAGGACCGTGGAGGTGCAGCGGCGGGCCCAGGTCGCCGGGATCTCGCCGCGGACGCTCGCCCGCGCGCGCAGCCGGCTGCGGGTCCGCGCCCAGCGGGTCGGCGGCGTGGCCGGGCGCGGCGCGTGGTACTGCCGGCTTCCCCAGCGGGACGGCTGAGACCGGACGCCGCCGGGCCGCTCAGCCGGCGGGCGGGAGCTCCTCGATCAGCAGGATCGCCCCCTGCCGTGCGGTGCCGGCGCCGATCAGCGCGGTGCACATCACCCGGACCCTGATGTGCCGTCCCCGGCGGTTGACGCACTCCAGGATGGTGTCACCGTACCTCTCCGAGCCGGCGATGCAGTCGCGGATGGCATCGGCCAGCTGGTCGACCGGCAGCCCGATATCGAGGTCCAGGAACGGCTCGCCCACCACCTCGCGAGCGCGCAGGCCCCAGAGCTCCTCGCTCCTGCCGTTCCAGATCCGCACCCTGAGGCCGGCGTCGAGCACCACCACCCCGACGTGCACGCTGGCCAGCACCGAGTCCATGAACAGGTTCATGGTGTCGAGCTCGTCAGTGCGCTCGCGGAGCTCGGTGTTGATCGCCTGGAGCTCGTTGTTGGTGGACTGGAGCTCCTCGTTCATCGTCTCCAGCTCCTCGTTCGCGGACTGGAGCTCCTCGTTGGTGGTCTCGAGCTCCTCGACCGTCGACTGGAGCTCCTCGTTGGTGGTCTCGAGCTCCTCGTTGCTCGACTGGAGCTCCTCGTAGGCGGTCTCGAGCTCCTGCTTGGCGTGGGCCACCTGGTTCTGGAGCTGATGGTGGGGGGTGACGTCGGTGAACGCGATGCTGGTGCCGAGGATGGCGCTGCCGTTGTCGAAGAGCCCGGTCACGTGGACGTCGAGGTACTGCACCGCGCCGCCGGGGAGCACCCGCTCGACGCTTCGCAGCAGGATGGGCTGGCGCTCGCGGTGGGCGTTCTCGATCTGCGAGCGGAGCTCGATGGGGCGGTAGGAGACCTCCAGGTCCTGGAGGCGGCGGCCGACATCCCTGGCGGTGACGCCGAACATGATCCGCGCCGGCTCGTTGACCTGCACCACGGTGCCGTCGACGTCCACGATGAGCTGGGCGACCGGCGCCGCGTCGGCGGCCGACTCGCGCAGATGGGTGAGGTGGTCGAGGTGGTCGGCGGCCTCGCGGCTGCCCGCCTGAGCGAGGAGCAGCAGCCGCTCGCGCGCGCTGACCTTGGGGACCTTGGTGAAGATGCGGTGCTTCAGCTCCACCGGCGCGAACAGGCCCGAGTGGGCGAGCAGCGTCTCCGCCTTTCCCAGGAAGAGGAAGCCGCTGTCGTTGAGCGCGTAGTGGAGGCGGGCGAGGATGCGTGCCTGGCTCTCCACGGTGAAGTACATCAGCGTGTTGCGCGAGACCAGGAGGTCGAGCCGCGAGATCGGCGCGTCCTGCACCAGGTCGTGGCGACCGAAGATCACCGAGCGACGCAGATCGTTGCGGAAGACCCACGGGCCGCCGCGCTCCTCGAAGTAGCGGCTCTGGAGCTCCTCGGGGACGGCGGCGATCTCCTTGGCGGTGTAGGTGCCGTGGCGGGCCCGCTCCAGCGCGTCCTCGTCGAGATCGGTCGCGTAGATCTTCACCCGCTCCCGGAACCCGTCGACGCCCAGCGCCTCGCAGAGGATGATCGCCAGCGTGTACGCCTCCTCTCCGGAGGCACACCCCGCCGACCACACCCGGATCGGCTCGCCGTCGTCCTTGCCCGCGAGGATCCGGGGAACGACGTCCTTCTCCACGCGCTCCCACGCCGGCGGGTCGCGGAAGAACGTGGTGACGTTGATGAGGATGGTGTTGAAGAGCGGCCCGAACTCCTCCGGATGCACCTCCAGGTAGTCGGCGTAGTCGACGAACGCGTCGAGGCCGAGGAGATCCATGCGCCGGCGCACCCGCCGCACCAGCGTGGTGCGCTTGTATCCGGAGAAGTCGAAGTGGTGGGTGTGGTAGAGGACGGTGAGCAGCTCCTCGAACGCCGGGTCGAGGGCGGTCACGCTCATCCGACCGCACCGGGCATGACCAGGCCGACCAGCGCCGGCGCGATCTCGAGGAGGGGCAGGACGAGGTCGGACTGGCCGGTCCTGATCGCCGCGTGGGGCATCCCCGTGAACTCCGAGCTCTTCTCGTCCTGGACGATCACCGTGCCGCCCCTCCTCTTGATCGCCCGGACGCCCATCGCCCCGTCCTGCCCGCAGCCGGTGAGCACCACCGCGATGGCGCGGTCGCTGTAGCTCTCCGCCACCGACTCGAAGAGCAGGTCGGCACACGGCCGCACGAAGTGCACCAGGTCCCCGTCGGAGAGGGACAGGATGCCGTCGGGCCCGACCAGGAGGTGACGGTTGGGCGGGGCGATGTACACCGTGCCCCCCTGCACCCGCTGCCCCTGCTCGCCCTGGACCACCGGCAGCATCGCGTGGCGGCGGAGGATCTCGGCCATCAGGCTGCGGTGCCGGGGATCGAGGTGCTGGACCACCACCACCGCGGCGGGGAAGTCGCCGGGGAGCGCGGGCAGCATCGTGTCGAGCGCGACCACCCCCCCGGCGGACGAGGCGACCGCGACGATCTCGAAGGGGCTGTCGCCGTGCCCCGCACGCGGCCCCGTGGGCTCGGTGGTCATGGTCCTGGACATCCGCTGCGGGACGGCTCGGTGCGGCGCGGCAGCCCCTCGCCACCACCGGCTGACGCGCCGATCGTAGCGCGCCCCGGGAGGGAAGGAAAGGCCGGCCAGCACGGCCTAAGGTGGCCAGGCGTGGCGCGCTTAGGTCCCGCCATGTTATGTGTACGACTCTATCATCTATCATGCTACCGAGAGTGATGGACATGACCACCTCGCGACACTGCCTGCGGTGCCACCGCCTGCACGATGCCGCCGCCTCGTGCCTGATGGCGGCGCTCACCGACCGCCGGACGTCCCCCGGGGAGCAGCGGTACGCCGACCTCGCCGAGGAGTCCGGCATCGAGGAGTACATCCGCCACAGCCGGCGGGCGGGATGACGACGCCGTCCGGGCCGGAGCAGGAGCACCACCTCGAGGAGGAGGAGATGGCGCACGGCGCCGCCCCGCCGTGAGCGCTCGGCACGTCCCGTGGCCTCGGGGCGCTCGGGAGGATTCTGCCGGCGGCGGCAGCAACTTCAGCGCGGAGTCAGCGGGCGCCCTCGCACGGTAGGATCCGCGCATGCGACAGCTTGTGGCGGGGTCCGCCGGCGTGGCGGGCCTGCTCGCCCTGGCCGGTTGCGGCGGTGCCGCCCAGCAGACCATCACCGCGCAGATCAACAGCGGCGGGGCGCACGCCTCGATCGTGGTCTCCAGCGACGCCGACGCGATCACCAAGCTGAAGCAGGACAAGAGCATCGGCAGCGGAGGGGTGACGGTCGCCGACGGTGACAAGCACTCCGGCGCGCTGGTCTGCGCGGTCGACGTCAACTCGACCTCGCACAAGTACCACATCGCCGTGTACGGCGACTATCCCAAGGATCACTGCAGCGCCAGCGACTTCAGCAGCGGTCTTCCGTAGCCGGCGGTGCGCTGGGGTTGACACTCGGCCCCCGGGCGGGGTCCGAGGCGCCGGTCGATACAATGGGCGGCGTCCGCGAGCGCACCGTTCCCCTGGAGGCACCGCCCCCGTGCCCGACCTCGATCCCCTCGACCAGGAGCTCCTCAACGTCATCCAGGCCGGTTTCCCGATCGCCCACGCCCCCTTCGCCGAGGTGGCGGCCCGCCTGGAGTCCACCGAGGAGCAGGTCATCTCCCGCACCGCACGGCTGCGGGAGGCGCGGGTCATCCGGCAGCTCTCGGCGATCTTCGACACCCGCAGCCTCGGGTACCAGTCGACGCTGGTGGCGATGCGGCTCGAGCCCGACCGGCTGGAGCAGGGCGCCGCGATCATCAACGAGCACCCCGGCGTCTCCCACAACTACCGGCGCAACCACGACTTCAATCTCTGGTTCACGCTGGCCACGCCGCCCGGGTCGGACATCGACCGCACCCTGGAGCGGCTCCACGAGCTCAGCGGCGCGGTGGTCACCCGCAAGCTCCAGACCCTCAAGCTCTTCAAGATCGGGGTGAAGCTCGACATGACGGGGACGAAGGACGTCACCCGCCAGGAGGACCCCGACTACACCGGCATCCAGCGCGACTTCGCGCTTCGCTCGCCGATCAGCGACCGTGACGTCCGGGTGATCCGTGCGGTGCAGGACGACCTGCCGCTGGTGCCCCACCCCTACGTCGAGGCGGCGCGCTCCCAGGGGCTGGACGAGGACGAGCTGTTCGCCGGCATGGAGGACCTGCGCCAGCGCGGCCATCTCCGCCGGGTCGCCGCGATCCTCCACCACCGTCGCGCCGGCTACGCGGCCAACGCGATGGCGGTCTGGGCGGTGCCCGAGGAGCGGGCCGAGGAGCTGGGGCGCCGCATGGCGGAGTTCGCGACGGTGTCGCACTGCTACCAGCGCCCGGTGTACGAGGACTGGCGTTTCAACCTCTTCTCGATGATCCACGGGCGCAAGCTCGCCGACTGCGAGAGGATCGTCGACGCGATCCGCGAGGCGATCGGCATCGACGACCACGCGGTGCTGTACTCGACCAAGGAGTACAAGAAGACCCGGGTGCGCTACTTCACTCCCGAGCTGGAGGAGTGGGAGGCGGCCAACCTGGGGATCGGCACCCCCGCGTAGGGCTCCCCACCTAGCCCGTGCAGTCCTGGGTCGACACCTGCCGGGCGCTGCCCACGCCCCGGCTGATGTCCGCGCTGATCTGGGACGGTGTGAGCGCGTAGCCCTCGCCGCTGTCGAGGGTGCTGGCGGCGAAGACGAGGCCGATCACCACGCCCGCGCGGTCGACCACGGGGCCGCCGGAGTTGCCCGGGATGACGGTGGCCTGGAGCACCTCGATGCGCCGGGTGACCAGGCCGTTGCCGTAGATGTCGTGGCCCTGGGCGTTCTCGGTGCCGCGCACCGCCGCGGGCACGGTCTTCTCGGCGCCGCCGCCGGGGTAGCCGACCACCGCGCCGGCGGCGCCGCGCGCCGGGTCCTCGACGGCAAGGTGGAGGGGGGCGAGGCCGGAGCCGGGGACGTGGAGGATGGCGACGTCGACCTCGGGGTCGAAGAGGACGACGGTGGCCGCCACCTCCCGCCCTCCCGAGGCGGTCGGGGTCTGGACGGTGATCTTCTGGCCGCCGGCGACGACGTGGGCGTTGGTGACCAGGTAGTCGGCCGCGACCGGCCACGCCGACCCCGCCTCGGTGGCGCAGCTGCTGACGCTCACCACCTTCGAGACCACATGGGTGGCCTGGAGGATGCCCGGGGTCTGGAGGTCGGCGGGCACCGGCACCGGCACCGGCGAGAGGAACTCCGGGGCGAGGTTGGCGAACGGGTTGGGGAAGCCGCTGCTGTTGAAGAGCTTCTGGAGGGAGGCGAGGAACGCCGGCGGCTGGGGTGCGACCCGGTCGAGGGCGCGGAGGATCGCCGAGTCGTTGATCTGCCGGTTCAGCGCCTGCGCCGGGCTGTCCTTGAACGTGATCCCCAGGTACCAGGCGCCGGCCAGGGTGCCGAGCACCGCGAGCCCGGCGCCGAGGTAGGAGTCGATCGAGGCGAGCCGGGTCCGCAGCGCGGCGATGCGCACCTGGTAGCCGAGCGCGGTGCCCACCCCCTGGATGAGGGCGACGGCGGTGAGGAAGATGCCGATGCCGATCAGCGCCTGGGTCTCGGGGCGGCTCCTGGCCAGGCTGCGGGCCAGCGGCGGCGCCACCAGGGCGCCGATCACGACGCCGACGGCGAGGCCGAGCAGCGACAGGCTCACCCAGGTGAGCCCGCGCCGCCACCCGGACGCGACGGCGGCCAGCGACAGCAGGATGATCACGCCGTCGAGGAGATCCACGGGGCGCAAGTCTGATGGGTGAGGGTGGGGCTGCGGGGAGCGTCTCGACGCCGCACCCGGAGGGGGGGTACAACAGCGACATGGCCGCGGACGGGGTGCGCGTCCGGTTGCTCGGCCGCTTCGAGATCGAGGGGGTCGACACCGTGGTGGTGCGGAGCCGCAAGGCCCGGACCCTGCTGCGCCTCCTCGCCCTGGCGGGTGGCGCCCCGGTGCCCCCCGGCCGGCTCGTCGACGTGCTCTGGGGGGAGTCGCCGCCGTCCGCGCCGGCCGACCAGGTCTCCGTCCTGGTCAGCCGCCTGCGGGGGCCGCTGGGCGCCGAGCGCATCCTCCGCTCCGACGCCGGCTACCGCCTGGCGGTCGCCTGGAGCGACCTCGACGCCGCCGCGTCGTTCCTCGAGGAGGGCGAGCGCCGGCTGCAGGCGGGAGCGTTCGCGGCGGCACGAGCGGCGGCGACGGCGGCGCGCCGGCTGCACCGCGGTCCGCTGCTCGCCGACGAGCCCGAGGCGGAGTGGGCGGCCCCGGAGCGCGCCGCCGCGGAGCGCCAGCTGCTCCGCGCCCACCTGCTCGTCGCCGCCGCGGCGCTGGCGTCGGGCGACCCCGCCGCTGCCGCCGCCGCCGCCGAGGCCGCCCTCGCCGCCGAGCCGCTCGACGAGGAGGCGGTCCGGCTGCTCCTCGGCGGCCACGCCGCCGCCGGGCGCAAGGCGGCGGCCCTCGCCGCCTACGAGCGCTTCCGGGAGCGGCTCGCCGACGAGCTCGGCGTCGACCCCGCGCCCGCCACCGCCGCCGTCCACCTCGCCGTGCTCCAGGACCGGCCGCTCCCCGGCGCCGCCCCCGCCCGGGCCGCCGGGTCGCCGGCCCCGGTGGCCACCCCCGGCGCCGCCACGGTGCCGCCCCTGGTGGGGCGCGGCCCGGAGCTCGCCGGCCTCGACGCGGCGAGGGCCGCCGCCGCCCGCGGGCAGCCGCAGCTGGTCGTGGTCGAGGGCGAGGCCGGGATCGGCAAGAGCCGGCTGGTGGGGGAGTGGACCGCAGGGGTGGCGGCGCGGGGCACCGCGGTGCTGCTGGGACGCTGCGACGAGCTCGGCCGGGCGCTGCCGCTGCAGCCGGTGCTCGACGCCCTCGCCGGGCATCTGTCCGGGCTCGACGCCGAGGCTGCCGCCGCGCTGCTCGGGCCGGAGGCGGCGCTGCTCGGCGACCCGCTGCTCAGCGCCGGCGCGCTCCCGCTGCCCGCCGGGGCCGTCGTCCCCGCCAGCGACGAGGGGGTGGCCCGGGCGGTGGTCGGCGAGGCGGTGCGGCGGGTGCTGACCCGGATCGGATTCGCGCCGGCGGTGCTGGTGGTCGAGGACGTCCACCTCGCCGACCCCGCCACCCACGACCTGCTGGCGCGGCTGCGCAGCCATCCACCCCATGCCCGCCTGCTGGTGCTCACCACCCGCCGCACCGGCGAGGGCCGGAGGCTGGACGCCGGCGTGCGCCTGCAGCTCGAGCCGCTCGACCTCGCCGCCTGCGCCGCCCTGGTCGGGGGCGCGGGCGCCGCGGCGCTGCACCGGCGCAGCGGCGGCAATCCCCTCCTGCTGCTCGAGCTCAGCCGCGCCGAGGGCGCCGCGGAGATCCCCGAGAGCCTGCGCGAGGCGGTGGCCGCGCAGTGCGAGCGGCTCGGCGAGGCGGCGGCGACGCTGCGGGCGGCGGCGGTGCTCGGCCCCGAGCTCGACCTCGAGGTGCTCGCCGCCACCGTCGGGCTGACCCCGATCACCCTCCTCGACCACCTCGAGGAGGGGGTGCGCCGGCGCCTCCTCGTCGAGCGCGGCGGCGGCTTCGTCTTCCACCACGAGCTGGTCCGCGAGGCCCTGGTGGCCGGGACCGGGAGCGCCCGCCGGGCGCTGCTCCATCGCGAGGCGGCGCGGCTGCTCGCGCTGCGGCCGCGCGCCGAGCCGCTGACGGTGGCCTACCACGCCCGCCGGGGCGGCGACCTCGGGCTGGCGGCCGGCGCGCTCACCGACGCGGCGCGGATCACCGCCGGCCGCGGCGGCCACGCCGAGG
>DASXNK010000006.1 GCA_036495095.1 Candidatus Dormiibacterota bacterium
CCGTCGCCGAGGAGATCGCCGAGCGCGGGTGAGCTGAAGTTCTGCGAGGCGGTCGCCAGGGGGTGACCGAAGCGGTCGTTGCCGTTCGCGCTGTAGACGTTGACGTACTTCCCGGCGCCGGGGTTGCCGGTCTGGGCGAAGTAGTGGCCGGTGGCGCCGACGATGCTCGGCTGCGGATCACCGGGGTTGAGGATCGCGGCCGCCGCCGACGACCACGGCACCTCGTCCTGCAGCCGCTTCCAGATCAGGCTGCCGTCGGGCCGGAAGGCCCACCACACCCCGCCCTTGGGGTTGGGCTCGACGCCGCCGTTGCTGTCCGAGCCGATCACGATGTCGCGCTGGCCGCGGCCCTCGAGGTCGACGAGCACGGGGGTGTCGAAGATCGTGTCCCAGAGGTTGATGGGGAAGCCGGCGAGCATGTTCCCGTTCGCGTCCCAGGCGTAGAGGCGGTGGTCCTGGCTGGCGGCGACCACGTCCTGGGTGCCGTCGCCGAAGAGCGAGCCGACCGCGGCGGAGGCGAGGAAGTCGGGGACGAAGTCGGTGTTGTTGTACGGGCGGACGAAGGTGGCGCGCTGCGGCCAATTGGCGCCGTAGTCCGATCCGTTGGGGTTGTAGACGTTCACCACGCCGTTCCTCGAGGTGACGACCACCTCGAGCCGGCCGTCGAGCCGCAGGTCGGCGAGGGTGGGGCTGGACTGGATCGCCCCCCCGGTCTGCCGGGTCCAGAGCAGCTGGCCCCCGGAGCTGAAGACGCGCAGGTTGCCGTCGAGCGAGCCGGTGACGATCTCCTGCTGGCCGTCGTGGCGGAGGTCGCCGACGGCCGGCCCCGAGAAGGGCTCCGAGACGCCGCCGCCGGGCGGCGGGCCCGACCCCAGGGACGAGGTCCAGGTCGGGCTCGGCGCCACCGCCGCCGCGGCGGGGGAGGGCGTCAGCCCCGGCGCGGCCAGGGCGGCGCCGAAGGGCAGCGCGATCAGCAGACGGGTGAGACGGCGAGCAAGCATGCGGTATCCCAGAGAGGAGAGGCGACCGGTGACGCCGTCATCCTGGAGGCCGCTCCCCACAGGCCGGTTGCCGTCGTGTCACGGCTTGGCATCCGGTCGCCCCGCTCGGCCCCGCACGCCGTGGACTACCCTGCAGCACCGTGATCACGTTCCCCGCCGGGTTCATGCTCGGCTGCGCCAGCGCCGCCCACCAGGTCGAGGGCGGCAACCACAACGACTGGACGCGCTTCGAGCAGGAGCCGGGGCGGATCGCCGACGGCAGCGTGTCGGGCATCGCCTGCGACCACTGGAATCGCTACCGCTCCGACCTCGCTGATCTGGCCGCTCTCGGCCAGAACGCGCACCGCTTCTCGGTGGAGTGGTCGCGGATCGAGCCCGAGCCGGGGCGCTTCGATGCAGAGGCCGTCGACCACTACGTGCAGGTGGCGCGCCGCTGCACCGAGCTGGGCATGGAGCCGCTGGTCACCCTGCACCACTTCACCCTCCCGCTGTGGCTGGCCGACCGCGGCGGCGTGCTCGCCGCCGACGCGCCGGCGCTCTTCGGCCGCTACGCGGCGGTGTGCGCGCGCGCCCTCGCCGGACGGGTGCGCTGGTGGATCACCGTCAACGAGCCGGTGATCCTCGCCACCCTGGGCTACCGCTTCGGCGAGTGGCCGCCGGGGCACCGCTCCCAGGCCGAGGCCTTCGCGGCGCTGCGCGCCCTGGTGGCGGTGCACGCCGCCGCCGCCGCCGCGCTCCACGACGAGGCCCGCCGCCAGGGCGTCGAGGCGCGGGTCTCGGTCGCCCACCACTATCGCGGGATGCTGCCGCGGCGGCCCCGCAACCCCCTCGACCGGGCCGCCTCGGTGCTGCCCGACTGGCTGCTGAACCGCTGGTTCCTCCACGCCTGCCGCGACGGCCGGCTGCGCCCGCCGGTGGGGTGGGGGCAGCGGCTCGCCGGCGCGGCGGGCTCGCTCGACTGGCTGGGGGTGAACTACTACACCGACGACCTGGTCTCCTTCGACCCCCGGGCCCCGGCCCGGCTGCTCTCCCGCCAGCATCCCGACCCCGCGCTGCCGCTCTCCACCTTCGGCTGGACCATCGACGCCCAGGGGCTGCGCCGCGCCCTGATGCGGCTCTGGAGGACCTACCGCCTGCCCATCGTGGTGACCGAGAACGGCGTCGCCGACCGCGACGACGAGCTGCGTCCGCGCTACATCGTCGACCACCTCGCCGCCGTGGCCGAGGCCATCGGCGACGGCGCCGAGGTGCGCGGCTACCTGCACTGGACCGCGCTCGACAACTTCGAGTGGGCCCAGGGCTATTCGCAGCGGTTCGGCCTGTTCGCGGTCGACCGCGACACCCTCGAGCGCCGGGCCAAGCCGAGCGCCGCGGTCTTCGCCCGGATCTGCCGTGCCCAGGGCATCCCCGACGAGCTGAGATGACGCGGCGGCGCCACCTGTCGCTGAGCAGCTTCTGGTTCGGCCTCTACGTTCTCTACGGCCCGGTGGGCACCAGCCTGATCCCGGCCCAGGTCGCCAGGCTGGTGCCGCGGGCGCACTACGGCGCGGCGCTCGGCCTGGTGCTCGGCGCCGGCGCGTTCTTCGCGATGGCGCTGCCGCCGCTGGTGGGCGCCTGGTCCGACCGGCTGCGGACCCGGTGGGGACGGCGCCGCCCCATCCTGGTCGCCGGCACCGTGGGGACGGTGCTCAGCCTGGTGGTGATGCTCACCGCCGAGTCCTACACGCAGGTGCTCGTCGGCTACACCCTCGGCCAGGCCTGCAGCAACGCCGCCGCCGCCGCCTACGCCGCGCTGATCCCCGACGTCGTCCCCGCGGCCGAGGTCGGCAGGGCGAGCGGCTGGCTGTCGACGATGCAGCTCGCCGGCAGCGCGACCGGCCTGGCCGCGAACGCTGCGCTGAGCGCCGCCCACCGCTCGCGGCTGACCTACGCGGTGGTCGCCGTCGCCCTGGTGGTGTCGCTGCTGCCCACCCTGCGGGTGGCCGCGGTCGAGGCGCCGGTGCCACCGGCGGGTGTCGCCGCGGTGGCGCCCCGCGGCCTGCGCCGGCGCATCGCCGAGTTCCTGCGGCCGCTGGCGGGGGGCGACTTCGCCTGGGTGGTGGCCACCCGGCTGGTGGTCACCGCCGGGATCAGCGCGGTCACGCCCTTCACCTTCGCGTTCTTCCGCGACGTGGTGGGGGTGCCGGATCCGGACGTCTTCAACCCGCTGTGGCTGCTGGTGGTGCTCGCCGCCGCGACCCCCTTCGGCCTCATCGGCGGGCGGCTCAGTGACCGGCTGGGGCGGAAGCGCTTCGTGTATGCCAGCGGGGGGTTTCAGGCGCTGGTGGCGCTGGTGTTCGTGGTTCTGTATCCGACCTCGGTGCCGCTGGTGCTCGTGCTCGGGGCGGTGTACGGGGTGGGGTATGGGTTCTTTGTCGCCGTGGACTGGGCGCTCGCCTGTGACACGCTGCCGGATCGTCGGGCGGGGGCGAAGGACATGGGGCTGTTCCACGTGGCGCTGAGCCTGCCGGGGAACGTGGTGCCGGCGGTGGCGGGGGTGGGGTTCGATGCTCTGAATGCACATCAGCCGAACTCGGGGTTTCGAGTGGTGTTCGGGGGGGCCGCGGTGTGCTTCGTGGTGGGGACGGTGCTGGTGCGGAGGATTCGGGGGGTGCGGTGAGTGCCGTCGCCGGTGCGGATGGATGCCGATCGCCGATCAGCCCCGTCCCAGCGCCTCCGCGATCTCCCTCCCGATGCGCTCCACCACGCTCGCCGCGGGCACGCCGTGGTCGATGGCGGTGTACGCCTGCCCCGCCCAGAGGTTGAGCATCTCGGGGTCGTCGCGCTCCCGGGCGGCGCTCCGCAGCGGGGCGGTCAGGTTGACGACATGGGGGTAGGCGGAGGGGGCGACGGCGGTGTTGCGGGCGAGGAAGCCGTTGACGATGCCCCGGGCGCGGCGGCCGCTGAAGGCGCGGGTGAGCAGGGTCCGGCGGCCGCCGCGGAGCGCCGCGCGGTGGGGCGCCGAGGTGCCGGCCTCCGGGGTGTCGAGGAACGCGGTGCCCAGCTGCCCGGCGCGGGCGCCGGCGACGAGCACGGCGGCGACCCCGGCGCCGTCGCAGAGGCCGCCGGAGGCGATCAGCGGCAGGTCGGTCGCCCGGGCGACGAGCCGCAGCAGGGTGAGCAGGCCGATCTCGCCGACGCCGTCCTCGTCGCTGAAGGCGCCGCGATGGGCCCCCGCCTCGATCCCCTGGGCGACCAGCGCGTCGGCGCCGGCGGCGGCCGCGGCCTCCGCCTCGGCGGGCTCGGTGACCGTGACCCAGACCTCGATGCCGGCGCCGTGAAGGCGGTCGATCACCTTCGCACCGGGGCAGCCGAAGGCGACCGAGACCACCGCCGGGCGCTCCGCGACGAGCATCGCCAGCTTCTCCTCCCAGCCGTCGTCCCCCCAGGCCGCATCGCCGGTCGAGCAGCGGTAGGCCACCGCCTCGCGCCGCACCCGGTCCACGTAGCCGGCGAGCAGCGAGCGGTCGACAGCGTCGGGGGTGGGGACGAAGAGGTTCACACCGAAGGCCCGATCGGTGGCGGCGCGCACCGCCGCCACCTCGTCGCCGACCGCGGCGGCGGTGCGGTACCCGGCGGCGACGAAGCCGAGGCCGCCCGCCTCCGACACCGCCGCCGCCAGCGCCGGGGTGGAGGGACCGCCCGCCATCGGCGCCTGCACCACCGGCACGCGCAGCTGGTCGAGCACACCGCCGGAGCCCATGGCGCCACGGTACCAGCGCCCGGCGGCGGCGGTGTGGAGCCCCCGGCGCGCTACCGTTGGCGGGCATGACCGAGGTCATCAGCGTCGGCGGCGTCTGCGCCGACCTCACCGCCGAGCAGGACGACCTCGAGCGCATCGTCCGCGGGCTCGACGACGCCGCGCTCGACACCCCCACCCCGTCGCCGGGATGGTCGGTCCGCGACCAGGTCACCCACCTCGCCTTCTTCGACGGCCGGGCCACCCTGGCGATCGTCGACCCGGAGGCCTTCACCGCCGAGGTGCGGCGCTTCGTCGCCGATCCCGACGGGGTGATGGGGGAGCACCTCGCCCACGGCCACGGGCTCGGGGTCGACGCCCTGCTGGCCTGGTGGGCCGAGGAGCGCGAGCGCTTCCAGGCGGCCGCCCGGGACCTCGACCCCGCCACCCGGGTGCCCTGGTACGGACCGCCGATGAGCCCGGTCTCCTTCGTCACCGCCCGGCTGATGGAGACGTGGTGCCACGGCCAGGACGTGGCCGACGCGGTGGGGGCCTCGCGACAGCCGACCCAGCGGCTCCGCCACGTCGCCCACATCGGCGTCCGCGCCCGCCCCTTCAGCTACCGGACCAACGGGCGCACCGCGCCGGCGGGCGAGGTGCGGGTCGAACTCGAGGCCCCCGGGGGAGGGCTCTGGAGCTGGGGCGACCCCGCCGCCGCCGATCGGGTGACCGGCACCGCCCTCGACTTCTGCCTGGCCGTCACCCAGCGCCGCCACCGCGACGACACCGGGCTGAGGATCGAGGGCCCGCTCGCCGTGGAGTGGATGGGGATCGCGCAGGCCTTCGCCGGTCCGCCCGGCGAGGGGCGTCGCCCGGGGCAGTTCGCCCGCGATTGATCTCGCGGCAGTTGGGCGCCGTCTCACAAGATCGCCCGGCTCACCTTGTGCGCGGTGCACGAACCGCTCGATGGGATCGACGAGTACCATCAGTCGGGTACCGCGTGGCTTGGGCGCGACGCCCCAGTCACGAACAGGTCCCCGAGGGGTTTGGAGAGACGTGGCCACTCGCGCAACGCCTGCTGACCTTGCCGCCGACGTGCTCGCACAGGCGGAGGCCGCCGGTGTCCGGTATGTCGACCTGCAGTTCACCGACGTGATGGGCGCGGTGAAGAACGTGACCATCCCCGCCGACCAGCTGCCCGACACCATCGAGCACGGCACCTGGTTCGACGGCTCGTCGGTCGAGTCCTTCGCCCGCACCGCCGAGAGCGACATGTTCCTGGTGCCCGACCTGGAGACCTTCCGGGTCCTGCCCTGGGCGACCCCGCCGACGGCGCGGCTGATCTGCTGGGCCCACACCCCGGACGGCGAGCCCTACCCCGGCGACCCCCGCGGCGCGCTCCGGCGGGCGATCGAGATGGCCCGGGAGATGGACTTCGAGTACCGCTGCGGCCCCGAGATCGAGTTCTTCCTGCTCCGCCACAACGGCACCGGGGCGCTCGAGCCGCTGCCCCACGACCGCGGCGGCTACTTCGACTTCGCCACCGACCGCAGCGTCGACGTCCGCCAGGCGATGGTGGCGGCACTGCAGAGCCTGGGCATCGTGGTGAACACCGCTCACCACGAGGTCGCCGCCGGACAGCACGAGATCGACTTCAGCCACGCCCCGGCGCTGAAGTCGGCCGACGACGTGATCACCTTCCGCTACACCCTGAAGGCGATCGCGCAGCAGTCCGACCTGGTGGCCACCTTCATGCCCAAGCCCTTCGTCGGGCTCAACGGCAGCGGCATGCACGTCCACCAGAGCCTGCGCCGGATCGCCGACAACGAGAACGCCTTCTCCGACGGCCGCGACGAGTACGGCCTCAGCGAGACCGCGAAGCACTTCATCGCCGGCCAGCTCCACCACGCCGCCGGCATGTGCGCGGTGCTGGCCCCCCTGGTGAACTCCTACAAGCGTCTGGTGCGGGGATTCGAAGCGCCCGTGGTGGTCTCGTGGGCCCGTACCAACCGGGCCGCGCTGATCCGCATCCCCCACGTCACCCGCCGCCCCACCACCCGGGTGGAGCTGCGCAGCCCGGACCCCTCGTGCAACCCGTACCTCGCCTACGCGGTGATGCTCCGCTGCGGTCTGGACGGCATCAAACGGCGGCTCCCGCTGCCGCCTCCGGTCGAGGAGTCGCTCTACGGCTTCGACGACGTCGAGCTGGAGCGCCGCAACGTCGGCCTCCTGCCCGACAACCTGAAGGACGCCATCGACGCCTTCCGCCACGACGACGTGGTCCAGGACGCCCTGGGCGACCACCTCGCCGAGCGGCTCCTCGAGGCGAAGGCGCTCGAATGGCGCGAGTACCGGATGCAGGTGACTCCATGGGAGCTGGATCACTACCTC
The DNA here is from genome assembly GCA_036495095.1 of Candidatus Dormiibacterota bacterium. Lineage (NCBI taxonomy): Bacteria > Bacillati > Candidatus Dormiibacterota > Candidatus Dormiibacterota bacterium. The sequence continues at coordinate 7,111 of DASXNK010000006.1, forward strand.
GACCTGGCCTAGACGAAGCGACACGATGATCACGGTCAAGGATGTGTGGAGAGGGGCGATGCCGGACGGCACCGAGCTGCTCGGTGGCGGCGGCGGGCTCGACCGCCGGGTCGAATGGGCCACGGCGTTGCGCACCCGCCCGCCCGCGTTCGAGACCATCAAGGGCGGGGAGATGGCGTTCGTGCCGGTGCGCAGCATCCGGCTCCTCGACGAGCGGCTCGACCTCGCCCAGGTGATCCAGAGCTTCGGCGACAAGGGCGGGGTCGCGGTGGCGGTGGTCGGCGAGGCCTCGATGGAGTCGGTGGCCGTCGCCGAGCGGATGATGATGCCGCTCCTCCACCTGCCCGACGGCGCCCACCTCAACGACATCCAGCAGACCGTGGTGCGCTTCATCCTCGACCAGCGCACCCTGCTCCACGAGCGCCAGCAGGAGCTGCACACCCAGCTGATGGAGCTGGCCCTCGCCGGCGCCGGCACCCCGGCGATCGTCGACCGGCTCGCCGAGATCACCGGTCAGGCGGCGGTGTGGCAGGACAACGACGGCACCGTCCGCCACGTCTCCGCCTCGGCCGACGGCGACGGCCTGCGCGCCGGCCTGGAGAAGGAGGGGCCGCGGGTCCGCCGCTGGGCGGAGGGCATCGCCGTGGTCGCCGCCGACCCACCGGTGCACGAGTTCGCGCTCCACAAGAGCGGCATGGCCCGGCTGGTCGCACCCGTGCCGGTCCGTGACGGCATCGGCGGGTTCATCTCGCTGATCGCCCCCGACACCCAGCTCGACCAGCTCAGCCGGCTCGCCGTCGCCCGCGCCGCCTCCGCGTGCGCCATCGAGCTCGACCGCGAGCGCGCCGTCCTCCAGGCCCGCGACGAGCTCGAGGGCGAGTTCCTCGAGTCCCTGCTCGCCGGCACCTACTCGTCGGAGTCGGCGGTGCGCCACCGCGCCGAGCGGCTCGGCTTCGACGTCAGCGGCGACACCGTCGTGATGGTGGCCCGCCCAGACGGCGGCGTCGAGCAGGTGCCGCGGGTGCGCGGCGACCAGCTCGTCGCCGGCGCCCAGGGATGGATCCGCCGCCGCGCCCCAGCGGCGCTCGCCACCCTGCGCCAGCGCGCCGTGGCCGCGGTGGTGCCGCTGATCGACGGCCAGCCGGCGGTCGACCTGCGCCGGCTCGCCGCCGACCTGCGCCTCGAGTGCGCCGGGGCGGTGGGGGGCGAGGTCTCGGTCGGCCTGGGCCGTGCCAAGCCGGGGATCAACGGCGTGCGCGCCTCGTACCGCGAGGCCGAGCAGGCGCTGACCATGGGCACCCGCCTCTTCGGCGGCGCCCGGGTGGTGGCCTTCGCCGACCTGGGCCTGTACCGGCTGCTCTACGCGATGAACGGCCAGACCGAGCTCCGCGAGTTCTTCGACGACCAGGTCCAGGCGCTGGTCGAGTACGACCAGCGCACCGGAGCCGGGCTGATGGCCACCCTCGACGCCTTCTTCCGCTGCCACGGCTCGCCCACCGAGATCGCCCAGCTGCTCCACCTCCACCGCAACACCGTCCTCTACCGCCTCCGGCGCATCGAGGACATCGCCCAGCTGAGCCTCGACGACCCCGAGACCAGGCTGAACCTGCACCTCTGCCTGAAGGTGCGCGACGTCCTCCAGGCAGCCTCCTGACCCTCGGTCGGGGGCCGGCGCTGCAACGCGCCGCACACATTTCATGGGTGCGCGGCTGTGAGCCGCGCCGATGCTGTGGACGGGTGAAGGGGCCTACCTTCGAAGATGCCGCCCCGGGCACGGCCCGCGCGCCGCACCCGGGCCCGGCGACCCGCCCCCTCAACTGGATTCCCCCTCCCCCACACAGCCGGGCCGGCTCACACGAGTCGGCCCGGTCCTGGGCGGGGGCGGCCGCGCGCGGCGCGGGGTGCGAGCACCCCTGGCTGACCAGACTGTCAGGCTCCTGGGTATCCCGCCCAAATCCGCGGGCACCGAGCGCCATCTTGCTGTGCTCTCCGCCCAAAGGGCACGGTGCACATTCTGTTCGGTGCGCCTGATCGCCTACGTCCGGATCTCCGATAGCCTTTCTGCACAAAGGGCGTCGCAGCCGTCCGGCATCTGCGCCCTACGCGATCAGAGTGTGGGAGTGGGAGAAAACACTGTGCACCGTCGTACCCGTTTGCTTGCAGCCGCCGCCGCGGGAGCCGTCGCCCTGACGCTGATCCCCAGGGCGGTCCTCGCGGCCGACGACACCACCGCGACCCAGGCGGCGGGAGTCGCAGCGGACACGGTCTGGGTGATCGTGGCCGCATGCTTCGTTCTCTTCATGCAGGCCGGCTTCGCCATGCTCGAGGTCGGCTTCAGCCGGATGAAGAACGTGGGCACGGTGGTCGCAAAGATCATCGTCAACCTGAGCATCTCGTCGATCGTCTACTGGGCGGTGGGCTTCGCCATCGCATTCGGCGGGGCGAGCGGCATCCTGGGTTCGATCATCGGCCACACCGGGTTCGTGCCCGAGTTCCGTCCCGGGTCACACATCGACACCCCGTCGCTCGACGCCTCGACGGTGCCGGCGGCGGCGAAGTTCTTCTTCGAGTTCGTCTTCTGCGCGGTGTCGCTGGCGATCGTCTGGGGCACGATGCTGGAGCGGACCAAGTTCATCGTCTACATCCTGTTCGCGGTGCCCTTCGCCGGCTTCATCTACCCGATGATCAGCCACTGGCTGTTCGGCGGCGGCTGGCTGATGACCCACTTCGGGGCCCAGGACTTCGCGGGCTCGACCGTCGTCCACCTCACCGGTGCCACCGCGGGCTTCGCCGGCCTGCTCCTGCTCGGGCCCCGGATCGGCAAGTACAGCCGTGACGGCAGACCCAACGCCATCCCCGGCCACAGCATGCCGCTGGCGCAGCTCGGGGTCATCATCCTGTGGTTCGGCTGGTTCGGCTTCAACCCCGGATCGACGCTGAACGCCACCAACCTGCACTTCGCCGACATCGTGGTGGTGACCAACATCGCCGCCGCGGCCGGTGCCATCGGCGCCATGCTGGCCATCTACCAGATGCAGAAGTCGCTCGACACCGGCATGATCGGCAACGGCGCCATCGCCGCCCTGGTCGCCATCACCGCCCCGTCGGGCTACGTGCAGCCGGGCTGGGCGATCGTCATCGGCTTCGTCGCGGGCCTGATCGTGGTGTACGGCGTCATCGCCATCGACAAGGTGCTCGACGACCCCGTCGGCGCGCTCAGCGCCCACGGCCTGGCGGGCATCTGGGGCACGCTGAGCTGCGGCCTCTTCACCGACCCCGACTTCGCCAAGCTCGGCGTGGGCTCGGGCGGCCTGGTCTACACCGGCAAGTTCAACCAGCTCGGCGCCCAGGCGCTGGCGGTGAGCATCAGCTTCACCACCGTGTTCACGCTCTCGTTCCTCCTCTTCTGGATCATCAAGAAGACGGTCGGTCTGCGCGTCGACGAGCGCCACGAGCTCGACGGCCTCGACATCAGCGAGCACGGCATGTGGGGCTATCCGGAGGCGTTCATGCCGGTGCCGGGCGGGGCGTATATTCACCCCGACGCCATCGCCGGGCCGGCGCACGTCACGGCGCCGCCCAGGACGCCGCCGAAGCCTCCCGCCGGGCCCGACTCCACTCCGAAGAAGAAGATCGAGGCCCGGTCATGAAGAAGGTTGAGGCGATCATCCGGCCGGACCGGCTGCAGCCGGTCCAGGATGCGCTCGACGCGCTCGGCGCCTCGGGGATCACGATCATCGAGGTGCTGGGCTGCGGTCATCAGCGTGGCTACACCGAGCACTACCGCGGCACCAGGGCCAACATCTCGCTCCAGCGCAAGGTGATGGTCATGGTGGTCATCCCCGACGACCGGGTGGAGGGGGTGGTCGAGGCCATCGCCGGCGCCGCCCGGACCGGCGAGGTCGGTGACGGCAAGATCTTCGTCCTCCCGGTGGAGGAGGCGGTCCGGATCCGCACCGGCGAGCAGGGCGACGACATCGTCCAGCACCGCGTCCCCGAGCACTGGGGACACTGACCGACGACCACGACGGGGGTGGGGTCGGGCTCCAGGGCCCGACCTCGCCCCGGTTCGCGTCGGCGCGGCAGACCGCTCGGCTAGACTGGGCTCCCCTCCCCGCCTCTCAGCGTCCACCCGCAGGCTCGGTTTCGCGGGAGGGCCGAGCCCGCCTCTCCTGAGTCCTCCGAACCCATGACCTACGTCATCACCGAGCCCTGCATCGACCTCAAGGACAAGTCCTGCATCGAGGTGTGTCCGGTCGACTGCATCATCAGCGCCGACGAGGACCGGATGCTCTACATCGATCCCGATGAGTGCATCGACTGCGGCGCCTGTGTCGACCCCTGTCCCGTCGACGCGATCTACGCCGAGGAGGACGTGCCCGCGCAGTGGAGCGCGTTCACGGAGATCAATCGGGCGTACTTCAAGGACAAGGACGCAGTCCGCAGGCAGGTGGACGCCCTCAAGCCCCCCGCCTGACCCGGCGGCGCTTGGGCAGGGCGTCCATGCCCGGGGCAGTGTGATGCCCGGACCTTGTGCGCAGGGCACAAGCCGGGCGCGGTACCCTTCGGACGCCCCGTCCATAGGCCGATTTCTGCTCTGGCGATACAGTGCGATCGGGACGGGCGCAGCCGAGTGCGGGCGAACGCGCCTTCATCACCACCAGCGGCGCCCCCGTGGAGGAGGAGGAGAACCATGGCGATCGACGAGTCCGTGGCCGCGAGCAAGGTGTCGCCGAAGCAGGTCATCAGCGACGCCAAGAAGGCGGGGGTCAAGATGATCGACTTTCGCTTCGTCGACCTGCCCGGCACCTGGCAGCACTTCAGCATCCCCGTCGGCGAGCTCACCGAGGACCTCTTCGCCGAGGGGATCGGCTTCGACGGCTCGAGCATCCGCGGCTTCCAGAAGATCCACGAGAGCGACATGCTGCTCTTCCCGGATCCCTCCACCGCGACGGTCGACCCCTGCCTCGAAGTCCCGACGATGTGGATCATCTGCGACATCAAGGACCCGATCCGGCGGGAGCCCTACAGCCGCGATCCCCGCTACATCGCCCGGAAGGCGGAGGCCTACCTGCGCGAGACCGGCATCGCCGACACCTCGTACTGGGGCCCCGAGGCGGAGTTCTACATCTTCAACTCCATCCGCTTCGACCAGAACGCCCACGAGGGGTACTACTTCATCGACTCCGAGGAGGGCATCTGGAACAGCGGGAGGAACGGCTCGCAGCCCAACCTCGGCTACCTGCCCCGGCACAAGGAGGGCTACTTCCCGGTGCCGCCGGTGGACAAGCTGCAGGACCTCCGCAGCCGGATCACCCTGGCGCTGCTCGACTCCGGCGTCCCCATCGAGGTGCACCACCACGAGGTCGGCACCGCGGGCCAGACCGAGATCGACATGCGCTTCGACACCCTGACGACGATGGCCGACAAGGTGCTCACCTACAAGTACATCGTCAAGAACGTCTGCTACAAGAACGGCTACACCGCGACGTTCATGCCCAAGCCGCTGTTCGGCGACAACGGCAGTGGCATGCACACCCACCAGTCGCTGTGGAAGGACGGGGTGCCGCTGTTCTACGACAAGGACGGCTACGCGCTGCTCAGTGACATGGCCCGCTGGTACATCGGCGGCCTGCTCAAGCACGCGCCGGCGATCCTCGCCTTCTCCAACCCCACCACCAACAGCTACCGCAGGCTGGTGCCGGGCTACGAGGCGCCGATCAACCTGGTGTACTCGGCGCGCAACCGCAGCGCCTGCGTGCGCATCCCCACCTACAGCGCCAGCCCCAAGGCGCGCCGGCTGGAGTTCCGCACCCCCGACCCGACCTGCAACCCGTACCTCGCCTTCCCGGCCATGCTCATGGCCGGCCTCGACGGTGTGATGAACAGGATCGAGCCGCCCAAGCCCATCGACGAGGACCTCTACGAGCTCGATCCCGAGATGGCCGCGATGGTGAAGAGCACCCCGGGCTCGCTCTCCGAGGTTCTCGACGCCCTCGAGCAGGACAACGAGTTCCTGCAGAAGGGCGGGGTCTTCACCGAGGACCTCATCTACACCTACATCGCCTACAAGCGTGAGCGCGAGGTCGACCCGGTCGCCCTGCGCCCGCACCCCTACGAGTTCGCCCTGTACTACGACGCGTAGCCGGGAGCGATCGATTCGGGACAGGTGAGGAGGGGCTGCCCGGGAGACGGGCGGCCCCTTCGCCGTTCTCAGCCCGCCAGCGCGCTCTCGGCGTCGCGGCGGAGCAGGGCGCGGGCGGCCTCGACCACGCCGTCGGCGTCGAGGCCGAGGCCGCTGAGCAGCCGGGCCTGCGGGCCGTGCTCGAGGAAGGCGTCGGGCAGCCCGAGCACCCGCACCGGCACCGCCACCCCGGCGGCGGCGAGCGCCTCCAGCACGGCGCTGCCGAAGCCGCCGGTCACGGTGCCGTCCTCGATGGTCAGGGCGGCACGGTGGCGCTCGACCAGCGGGGCGAGGTCGGGGTCGACCGGCTTGGCGAAGCGGGCGTCGACGACGGTCGCGCTCACCCCCGCGGCGGCGAGCTTCTCGGCGGCGATCACCGCCACCGGCACCATCTTGCCGATCGCGAGCAGGGCGACGTCGCGGCCGTCGCGGAGCACCTGGCCGCGGCCCACCGGGACGGCCACGAGCGGCGCGGTGGCGGCCGCCGGCGCGACCCCCCGGGGGAAGCGCAGCGCGAAGGGGCCCTCGGCCTCCAGGCCGGTGGCGAGGAGGCGGCGCATCTCGTCCGGGGTGCTCGGCGCCGACACCGTCATCCCCGGGATGCAGCGCAGGTAGGCGAGGTCGAGCGCGCCGTGGTGGGAGGCGCCGTCGTCGCCGGTGACCCCGGCGCGGTCGAGCACGAAGAGCACCGGGGCGCGGTGCAGCGAGGCGTCGCAGGTGACCTGGTCGAAGGCCCGCTGCAGGAACGTCGAGTAGATGCACACCACCGGTCGCAGCCCGGTCATCGCCAGGCCGGTGGCGAAGGTGACGGCGTGCTGCTCGGCGATGCCGACGTCGAAGAAGCGGTCGGGGTAGCGCTCGGCGAAGCCCAGAAGGCCGGTGGACGAGGCCATCGCCGCGGTGATGGCGACGATCCGCGGGTCGGCGGCGGCGGCCTCGCAGAGCGCCTCGCCGAAGAGGTCGGTCCAGGAGGCGCCGCGGCTGCCCCCCTTCCCCGTGACCGGGTCGAAGCTGGAGACGCCGTGGAAGAGGTCGACGGTGTCGGCCTCGGCGGGCGGGTAGCCGCGTCCCTTCTCGGTGACCACGTGCACCACCACCGGGCCGCGATACTGGGCGGCGTCGCGCAGCGCCCGCTCGATGGCGCGGACGTCGTGGCCGTCGATGGGGCCGCCGTACTTCAGCCCCAGGCTCTCGAAGATCGAGGGCTGGGCGACCAGCTGCTTGACCGAGTTCTTCATCCGCCGGGCGGTGTCGTAGGCGAGCTCGCCGCCGACCGGGAGACCTCGGAGCACCGAGCCGGCGGCGTCCTTGGCGGCCTCGTAGCGCGGCGACAGCCGCAGCCGGGCGAGGTTCTCGGCGATGCCGCCGATGGTGGGCGCGTAGGAGCGGCCGTTGTCGTTGACGACGATCAGCATCTCCGGCTGGTGGTGGCCGATGTTGTTCAGCGCCTCGTAGGCCATCCCTCCGGTGAGGGCGCCGTCGCCGACCACGCAGACGGTGCGGCCGCGCTCGCCGCGCAGCCGCCGGGCGGTGGCCACGGCGAGCGCGTAGGAGAGCCCGGTCGACGCGTGGGAGTTCTCCACCATGTCGTGCTCGGACTCGGCGCGGGAGGGGTAGCCGCTGAGGCCCCCCCGCTGGCGCAGGGTGGCGAACATCTCCTGCCGGCCGGTGAGCAGCTTGTGCACGTAGGCCTGGTGGCCGGTGTCGAAGATGATCCGGTCGCGCGGGCTCTCGAAGACCCGGTGCAGCGCCACCGTCAGCTCGACGACGCCCAGGTTCACGCCGAGGTGGCCGCCGGTCCTCGAGACCGCCTCGACGAGGAACTGGCGGATCTCCGCGCACAGCCGGTCGAGGTCGGCATATCCGAGACCGCGCAGATCCTCGGGCCCCGCGATCTCTGGGAGCAGCACGGACCGGATTCTACCGGGAAGGTTCTCCGCCGCCGTGCAGGGCGCGCATCGCCCCGGGCATGAGCACGACGCAGCCCAGCCCGGCGGCCCGGTACTCCTCGAGGCGGGCGGCGCAGGCGGCGGCGTCGCCGACCGCGGCGAAGCGTCCCAGGGTGTCCGGACTCCAGCCGGAGGGGCTGCCGCCCGAGGGCGCGGCCAGCAGCTCGCCCTCGCCGGGCAGGGCGTGCACCGCCGCCACCGTGCGGCGCACCGCCTCGAGCTGGCGCGCGGCGTCCTCCTGGTCGGTGCGGGCCACCAGCACGTAGCCGGCGATGTCCACCTCGCCGGGGTCGCGTCCGGCTCGCTCCGCCCCCTCGCGGACGTGGGCCACCGCCCAGCGCACGTACTCGGGGCCGCTCGCGTAGTTGAGCAGGGCGGTGTCGGCGAGGGCCCCGGCCAGCCGGAGCGTCGCCGGCCCCACGGCGGCGAGGCAGAGCGGCACCGGTGCTCGCGCCCGGGCGCGCGCCGGCGCGGCCTCCAGGCGCGCCCTCCAGCGGCGGCCGGCGTGGTCGACGCCGCCACCGCCCAGCAGGGCGCGGCAGATGCGCAGGGCGTCCTCCAGCGCCGCGGTGGTGGCGGGCTCCAGCCCGAGGGCGCGGGCGTGGGCGGGGTCGCCGCGTCCCAGGCCGAGCAACGCCCTCCCCGGGGCGAGCCGGTCGAGGCTCGCGGCGCCGCGGGCGAGGGCGGCGGGGTGGCGGTCGACGACGTTGGCGATCCCCGGCCCGGCGTGGATCGTCGAGGTCGCCGCCAGCGCGGCGGCGCTGACCACGAAGGCGTCGGCCTCCAGGCCCGCCTCGCCGGCGAACGCGGCCTCGTAGCCGAGCCACTCGGCCTCCTGCACCGCGGCCACGGCGGCGGCGACGCTCATCTCCCCGCTGGCCACCGCGAAGCGGCCCGCGGGTCCCGGCCGCGTGGCCCGGGGGGAGGAGTCGGGGTCGGCGATCCGGCTCGCCATCGGCGGCGCATCATACGAAGCTCATGGCCTTCGACCCGCGCGCCGCCCTGCTCACCTGCGTCGCCCAGCCCGGAGCCGACCTCGCCGAGGCGGCGCTCTGGCTGGCGGTGGAGGACGACCCCTCGGTGGATCCCGCGCCCTGGCTCGCCCTCCTCGACGAGGTCGCCGGCGAGCTCGGTCCCCGCATCGGCGGTGGCGCGGTGCCCGCGGCCGGGCTGGTCGCGGTGCTCGCCGCCACCGTCCGCGACCGTCTCCGCCTCCACGGCGCCGACGGCGGCGACCCCCGCCACCACTACCTCAACTCGATCCTCGAGGGCGGTGCCGGCAACCCCATCGGCTGCAGCACGGTGTGGATCGCGCTCGGCCGCCGCGCCCAGCTGCCGGTCGAGGGCATCGGGCTGCCCGGCCACTTCCTGGTGCGGATCCGCGGCACCCTGGTCGATGCCCACGGCGACGGCGCCCCCGTCGACGTCGAGCAGGCCCGGAGCATGGTGGTCCGGGCCACCGGTGCCGAGGTGCCCGACCTCGAGCCCTGGCTCGCCCCCACCGGGGTGCGCGAGGTGGTGGCCCGGATGTCGCGCAACCTCCGTGCCCTCTACACCGGCCGCCAGGACTGGGCCCTCGCCCTCCGCGCCGCCGACCGCTGCGTCGCCCTCCTCCCCGATGCCCCCGGCGAGCTCCGCGAGCGCGGCACCCTGCGGCTGCGCCTCGGCCTCACCGGCGGCGCCATGCGCGACCTCCGCCGCTACCTCGACGGCGTCCCCGGCGACGCCCCCGACCGCGCCCGGGTGGAGCGGGCCTACGCCAGCGCCCGTGGCATGCTCAACTGATGGGGCTCGGCATCCTGCGGATCATCGGCATCGCCCTCGCCGTGGTGGGCGCCGGCATGGCGGTGGCCCCCCAGCTCACCCGCCGCGCCCTCCTCATGGTCGGGGTGCGCTGGGAACCCGACCCCCAGAGCCGCGTCGCCTCGTGGGGGTTGGTGATCCTGGGGCTCGTCGTCGTCGTGCTGAGCCGCGCGGTCCGGTAGCTGCTCGTCCCGCGGCCCGTCGAGCCGCCGTCGCAGCGCCGCCAGGTCGAGCCGCTCGGGCCGGGTCTCCTCCAGCCAGGTGGCGAGCGCCGACCCGAAGGGGCCGGGGGCCTCGAGCTGGGGGAAGTGCCCGCAGTCGTCGAGGACGACGAGACGGGCGTGGGGGATGAGCCGGGCGGCACGCTCGGCGTGGGCCATCGGGAAGATGCCGTCGTTCCTCCCCCAGACGATCAGCACCGGGAAGAGGCACATCCCCAGACGGTCGAGGGCCGAGACCGCCTGGCCGCTGATGCTGCTTCCCGAGGCGAGCATCCCGAAGAACGCGCGCTGCACCGCCGGGTCCCCGAAGCGGTCGAGCAGCTCGTCGACGTCCGACCGGTGACGCGACCGGTGGGGGAGGAGCGGCTCGACCCCGAGCCGGTCCATGGCCGCCTCCAGCCCTCGGGCCAGCAGCCGCAGCCGCGGTGAGGCAAGCAGGGAGAGCAGGCGGCGCGGCACCACCGGAAGGGTCGCCAGCCGAAGCAGCAGGTGCATCTCCCGGCCCAGCCCCGCGCTGCCGATCAGCGCCATGCGTCCCACCCGCTCCGGGTAGTGGTAGGCGAAGCTCATCGCCACCGCGCCGCCCAGGCTGTGACCGACCACCGTGGCGAGGTCGACGCCCAGGGCATCGAGCACGTACCGGATCGAGGCCGTCTGGGTGCCGACCGAGTAGTCGCTCTCGGGCTTGTGGCTGCGACCGCAGCCGGGCAGGTCGATGGCGATCACGTCATGGCGCTCCGCGAGCGCGGGGATCAGCCGTCTCCAGACCTGCGTCGAGCTCGCGATCCCGTGCAGCAGCAGCAGCGGGTCGCCCTCGCCGGCGCGCTGGTAGTAGATCCGGGCCCCGGTGGGGAGAGTCACCTGGCCGTCCCGCAGCCCGGTCACGGAAGTGGGAGGCCGGGGAGCTTGCGGTCGATGCTCGCCACGTGGGCACCGAGGTCTCGGGTGATCCCCACCAGCAGGACCAGCTGGGCCTCCAGCTCGGTCATGGTCGCGCCGACGCGGTGCACGTCCGCGGCCATCGTCCCCACCGGCGCGACCTCGCTCTCGAGGGCCCGCACCGAGTCCAGCATGGCGGCGACGTCGTTCTCGAGGCGGGAGAGCCCGGCGCCGGTCCGGTGCAGGTCGCCGGCCACCTGGCCACCGGGGGTGAGCTCGCCGGCGACGGTGCGGAGCTGACCCTCGAGTCGCCCCAGGACCTGCAGGAGCTGGACCACGTGGTCGTCGAGGACGGGCAGGCGGTCCGTGCTCACCGCCGACAGCTGGGTGTTGGCGGTGGTGAGCTGCCCGTGCAGCTCGTCGAGCCGTTGGAGCTTGCCGCCCGGCGTCTCCGTCGATCCCTGGTAGGCCGCCACCGCCGACAGGGTGTGGTCGGTGTGCTCGATGCCCCGCACCGCCACCACCAGCTCGCCGACGATGGCTGCCTGGAGGGCGATGGTGACCACCAGGGGCACCAGCTGCAGGCGACGACTGGGACCGCTGCTCTCGCTCACGGGCACACCTCCGGATCCCCGATCGCGGCGGTCTCCACGCTGCCCGACACCCCCTGAGGAGCGCCGCCCCAATCGCTGGCGCCCATTCTGGGGGGGTGTACCGGCCGTTCGGTCGCTCCCAGATCAGGCGGTTGCGCTACCGGGACCCGGCGACCAGGGCGACGATCCAGATCAGCCCGACCACCGCGAGGACGGCGAAGGGCATGAGCGCGAAGACGATGAAGGAGAAGACGAGGCGCTCGTCGGCGATCAGGGCGGGGTCGCGCATCCGCAGCCGGACGTCCCGGAGGTACCAGAGCATGCCGCCGACGACGAAGCCGAGCAGCAGGAAGAGGATGCCGAGCAGGGCGCTGCCGACGCCGACCCGGTGGGGGGCGAGGGTGAGCTTCCAGAGCAGGCCGAAGCAGAGCGAGAGGACGCCGCAGCTGACGAACCGGAACGCGATGCCGCTGGCCGGCTGGGCGGCTGCCGGGGGAGGGGAGGGGTCCGGCACCGCGGCACGCTCGGCGCGCCCGGGGCGAGGGGCGCGGGCGATGCGACGGCGGGAGGATGCGGGCACGGCCGGCCGAGTATAGAGGCCCTCCGAGAGGGCCCCGGCGCCCCACAGCCCCACCGTCGAAATGCGAACCTACGCAGCGCCTTCTCGGCAGACTGGGAACGAAGGGGATCGCGATGAGCAATCGGGTTCTGACCGGCGTGGCGGCGGCCGCCACCGCGACGCTGCTGCTCGGCGGGGTCATCGCCAGGGCATCCGATCTGGGACCGGCCGCCGCGCACGTCGACACCCTGGCGGCGCAGCCGCAGGCGCCCGCTCCCAACCCGTGGGTCGCGGTCCCGGTGGGGCCGGCGGTGGCGGTCGCCCCGGTCATCCCCGCGGTTCCCGACGCCGCGACCGCCCCGGTGAAGGCCCTTCCGGCCCCGGTCGGCCCGGCCGTGCCGCACAGCCGGCCCCACGACACCGTCACCAGCCCCGCTCCTCCCGGCGGCGCCACCGCGAACGTGATCCAGGTGAACCCGATCGACACCTGCATCAGCTGCACCAGCGCGAGCGCGGGCCCCGGCTCCGCCAGCGCCAGGGCGACCGCGATCCGTCTGCTCGGCAACGATCTCTCGGCCGGCAGGTCCGACAGCAGCTCGACGAGCGGGGCCCTGATCGCCGTGCCCGCCGCCCCGCTGCTCAGCCTCGCCATCGCGGACTGGGCGACCTCGGCGTCCCCCGGCGCCTCCTCCTCGTCCCACTCGCGCGCCGCGCTCGTCGACCTGGTCGTCGGCCCGACCGGGCACTCGAGCGGCGGCCTGATCACCCTGGCGGTGCTCGAGGCCACCAGCGACGCCGGCTACCAGGGTCTCAGCTCCGCCGGGAACGGCGAGAACAACGGCGTCGACCTCAACGTCGGTGACGGCGCGCTGGTGGTGGTGCTGCTCCACTCCGACGCCTCCAGCACCCATGGCGGCTCGGCGTACGTGGTCGGCATCAACGGCACCAAGCTGCTCGGCTCGGACCAGACCGGCCCCGGCGGCATCCCCATCGCCGTCCCCGGCGTCGTCGGCCTGATCCTGCTGCAGGTGAGCGCCAACGGCGGCGCGGGCAGCGCCGCGGTCGGCACCGTCGGCGACCTCCTCGGCCAGAGCGGCCAGGCCGCCGGTGTGCTCACCGCCTCGGCGGTGGGCCTGCCCGGTAACGGCATCGCCGGTGGGACCGCCACCGCCGCCGCCAACACTCCGACCACCGGCAGCGGCCTGACCGCCCCCAACACCGGGATGGCGCTCGGTCTCGGCGGGCTGCTGCTCCTCCCCGCCGGCCTGGTTCTGCTCTTCGTCTCGCTGCGCCGCCGGCGCGGCTCCGCCGGCTGAGCCGGTCCCCCTCTACACTCCGGAGCCGTCGCGGGGCAGGCCCGCGGCGGCTCTGTCGTGTGTTCGCTGGTGAGGAGGCCCGAGATGGCGGTCGCTGTGGGTGACGCGCTTCCCGACTTCGACCTGGAGACCGGTGGGGGAGGGCGGGTCAGCTCGGGTGACCTCCGCGGCCGGCGCGCCGTCCTCTACTTCTATCCCAAGGACGACACCAGCGGCTGCACCCTCGAGGCACGAGAGTTCAGCGCGCTGCTCGGCGAGTTCGCCGAGCGCGGCGTCGCCGTGTACGGGGTCTCGCCGGACCCGCCGCGCAGCCACGACCGCTTCGCCACCAAGTGCGACATCGGCTTCCCGCTGATCAGCGACCCGGACAGGGCGCTCTGCGAGGCGATGGGGGTGTGGGTGCAGAAGTCGATGTACGGACGCTCCTACCAGGGCGTCGAGCGCAGCACCTTCGTCGTCGGGCCCGACGGCCGGGTGGAGCAGGCGTGGCGGAAGGTGAAGGTGCCCGGCCACGCGGCCGCGGTGCTGGCGTCGGTCGGCGGCTGATCCGACCGCCTGTGAAAGAATCGACGCAGATGCAGCAGCGCACCATCGGTCCCACCGGCGTGGAGATCTCCGTCATCGGCTTCGGTGGCTGGGTGCTCGGCACCGGCTGGTACGGGAAGCTCAGCGAGGAGGAGGGCACCCGGCTGGTGCGCACCGCCCTCGACCACGGCATCACCTTCTTCGACACCGCCAACTCCTACGGCGAGGACGGGGTCAGCGAGACCCTGCTGGCGGCGGCGCTCGACGGGGTGCCGCGCGATCGCTACGTGCTCGGCACCAAGGGCGGCTACGACCTCGGCGGCGAGCGCGCCCACGCCCACGGCGAGCGTCCCCAGCGCTGGGACGGCGGGTTCATCCGCCGCAGCCTCGAGGACAGCCTGCGCCGGCTGCGCACCGACACCGTCGACGTCTACGAGCTCCACAACCCCCGCCGCGACGCCATCGACAGCGACGAGTGCTTCGCCACCCTCGAGGCGCTCCGCGACGAGGGCTCGATCCGGGCCTACGGCGTCGCCCTCGGCCCCGCCATCGGCTGGGAGGAGGAGGGGGTCAGGGCGCTGCGCGAGCGCCGCGTCGACGTGGTCCAGACCGTCTTCAACATGCTCGAGCAGCATCCCGGCCGCCGCTTCCTCGACGAGGCGAACGCGGTGGGGTCGAGCGTGCTCGCCCGGGTGCCCCACGCCTCCGGCGCGCTCGAGGGGAAGATCACCCGCGACACCGTCTTCCCTCCGGGAGATCACCGCTCCTTCCGCAACCGGCAGATGCTCGCCGACCTGCTCGACAAGGCGGAGACCCTGGCCTTCCTCTGGGAGGACGGCCGCCGCACCGTCGCCCAGGCGGCGCTGCAGTACCTCATCGCCCAGCCGGGGCTCGCCGGGGTGCTGCCGACGATGAGCGAGGTGGGGCAGATCGAGGAGTTCGCCGCAGCGGGCGCCCTGCCAGCGCTGAGCGACGCCGAGCTGGGGCGCGTCGCCGAGCTCGCCGCCGTCAACTTCGGCGTCGAGGACCGCTACCGCGCACCGGTCGCCGCACCCGGCGCCGGCGCCAGCTGAGCGCGCCCTCGCCGCGGGCCGCGGCGGCCAGCACCCTCGACCAGCTGCTCTCCCGCAACCTGCTCTTCGTCGCCGGCAAGGGCGGCACCGGCAAGAGCACGATCTCCGGAGCCCTCGCGCTGCTCGGCGCCCAGGCGGGCCGGCGGGTGCTGTGCATCGAGGTCGACGCCAAGGGCGACCTCGCGCGCTCCCTCGGGGCGGCGACCGCCGGCTTCCAGCCCAAGGTGGTGCAGGCCAATGTCAGCGTGCTCGCGCTCGACCCCGAGGAGTCGCTGCAGGAGTACCTGCGCATCTACTTCAAGGTGCCGCGGTTCACCCGGCTCACCCCGCTGGCCAAGGTCTTCGAGTTCATCGCCACCGGCCTCCCCGGCACCAGCGACATGCTGGTCATCGGCAAGATCGCCTACGAGGCGAAGCGGGTCGAGGGCGGCCGCCCGGTGTGGGACCTGATCATCGTCGACAGCGCCGCCACCGGCCACGTGCTTCCCCAGCTGGGCGCGGCCCGGGCGATGATGGACCTGGCCCGCGGCGGCATCGTCCGCTCCCAGGTGGAGTGGATCGACGCCATCCTCAGCGACCCCCGGCGCTCGCTCCTCACCGTCTGCGCGCTGCCCGAGGAGATGCCGGTCGCGGAGGCGCTGGAGCTGCACGACCGGGCCAGGGCCGAGACCACGATCGCGCTCGGCGCCTGCTTCCTCAACCGCATCCTCACCACCGCGGTCACCCCGAAGCAGCTCCGCGTGCTCGAGGATCTCTGCGCCCCCGAGCACCTCGAGGCCGCCACCCAGCGGCTCGGCGGCGATCCCCGTCCGGTGCTCGCCGGCGACCGCATCGCCCAGCGGCTCCACGACACCGGCGCCGCCCACGCCCGCCGCCTGCGCCAGGGCATGACGGTGCCGGTGATCGAGATCCCGCTCCTGACCGGCACCCGCCCCGGGCTCGCCACCACCCGTGCGGTCGCCGCCGCGCTGCGGGCGGCGTCGTGACCGTGAGGCCCGCGGCTGCGGCGGCGGCGGGCGCCAGCATCGCAGAGCAGCTCGGCAACCTCGAGGTGGTGGTCTGCTGCGGCAGCGGCGGGGTGGGCAAGACCACGGTGAGCGCCGCGCTCGGCATCGCCATGGTCGCCGAGCTCGACCGCCGGGTGCTGGTGCTCACCGTCGACCCGGCACGGCGGCTGGCGACCGCGCTGGGGATCGGGAAGATGGGGGTCGAGCCCGTGCAGGTGCCCGCGGCGCGGCTGCGCAAGGCGGGCATCCAGCCCAGGGGTGAGCTGGTTGCGGCAATGCTCGACATGAAGTCGGCGTGGGACCTGATGGTGGAGCGCCACGCTCCCAACCGCGAGTCGGCGGAGCGAATCCTCGCCAACCGGTTCTACCAGGGGATCAGCAACGCCTTCGTCGGCTCGCAGGACTGGATGGCGCTCGAGACCCTCTACGAGCTCCACGCCGGCGGCGAGTACGACACCGTGGTCATCGACACCCCGCCGTCCCGCAACGCCCTCGACTTCCTCGAGGCCCCCAACCGGCTCAGCGACTTCGTGGGCGCGCGGCTGCTCTCCTGGCTGGCCGGCCCCTCGCGGCTGGGCTGGCGGGCGATCAACGTCGCCGCGGCGCCCTTCGCGCGCATGGCCGACCGGCTGATCGGCGCCGAGGTCCTCGGCGAGCTCGCCGTCTTCGTGCGCGAGATCCAGGGGCTGTACGGCGGCATCCAGGAGCGCGCCACCGAGGTCTACAAGCTGCTGCGGTCGGCGAGGACAGGCTTCGTGGTGGTCACCACCCTCGATCCCGAGCCCTTCGCGGAGGCCGAGTTCTTCTGTGCCCGGCTGCGCGACTACCGGATGCCGCTGCGCGCCGTCGTGGTCAACCGGGTGCTGCCCGGCGCGCTCACCGACCGCTCCGGCATCGCCGCCGCCACCACCCTCTGCGAGGACCGCGAGGTCGCCGCCTGGCTGAGCACCGAGCTCGGCGAGCCGGTGCGCCCCGAGACCGCGCGCCGCCTCGGCGAGGCCCACCTCGTCCTCAGCCGCCTCGCCGAGCGCCAGGAGCGCCAGGTCGCCCGCCTCGGCGGCCTCGGACGGGTGCCGGTGGTGCGCCTGCCCCTAGCCGAGCGCGAGGTGGTGGACATCGAAGGTCTCGAGCAGCTCACCGCGTATCTTCGGGCGGTGGGGGCTTCGTAGAAGGCTGACGGTCAGCGGCGTTCCAGCAGGGACCTGAGGAGCTCGAGGTCCTTCTGGTTGGCGCGGCGCATCGCGCCGGCCATGAGGGGGGCGGCGAGCCTCGAGAAGCCGGCGGGCTCGCCGCGGTTGCGCAGCGTCATGCGGGTGCCGCCGCCGGCGGTGTCCTCCCACGTA
>DASXNK010000007.1 GCA_036495095.1 Candidatus Dormiibacterota bacterium
AGCAGCAGCACGTCCCGCTCCCGACCGGTCAGCTCCCCGAACGCGGCCTCGGCGACCGAGGGCCCCCGCATCAACCGCCGAGCCACCTCCGGGTGCAGCACCGGGTTGCCGGCGGCAACCTCCCGCACCGCGGCAACCAGCGCGTCCGGCTCCACGTCCTTCAGCAGGTAGCCGGCCGCGCCCGCCTCCATGGCGGCGAAGATCTGGGCGTCGTCGGTGAAGCTCGTCAGCACCAGCACCCGCGCCGCCGGCACCGCCGACCGGAGCGCCCGCAGACAGGCGATCCCGTCGCCCCCGGGCATCACCAGGTCGAGCAGCACGACGTCCGGGCGCACCTCCGCGGCGACCCGCACCGCACTCAGCCCATCCCCGGCCTCCCCCACCACCGACAACCCCGGCACCAGCCGCAGGAAGGCCCGCAACCCCTCGCGCACCACCGCGTGGTCGTCGACCAGCAGCAGCCGGACCGGATCAGCCACGGCGGCGGCGCAGCGGCACCCGGACGCGCACCAGGCACCCCTGCCCGGGCGCGCTGACCACCTCGAGCCGGGCGCCGAGGGCGTCGGCGCGCTCGCGCATCGTGCTCATCCCCAGGGTGCGCACGGTTCGGGGCAGCGCCTGGGGCTCGAACCCGGGGCCGCGGTCGCACACGCTGAGCTCGACCGCGGCGGCGAGGCGGCGCAGGCGGATCCGCACCGGCGCCCCGCCGTGGCGCAGGGCGTTGTGCACCGCCTCCTGGGCGATCCGGAGCAGGCCGTGCTCCTGCTCCAGGGTCAGGCCCAGGTCGGGGTCGGCCTCGAGCACCGGCACCACCCCGTCTCCCCGCCCCAGGGCGTCGATGTGCGCCGCCAGCGCCGCGGCGAGCCCGTCGCGCTCCAGGCTCTTGGGGCGGAGCGCGTGGACCAGGCCGCGGAGCTCACGGAGCGCCTCCGCCGCCTGGCCCTCGAGGTGTCCCAGCACCGCCGCAACCTCCGGGTCGGGGCTGCGCAGCGCGGCGGCGTGGGCCTCGTAGACGAGGCTGAAGAGCCGCTGCGAGGCGGCGTCGTGGAGCTCGCGGGCCACCCGGGTGCGCTCCTCGACCACCGCCAGCGACTGGGCGCGCTCGTAGAGCTGGGCGTTGGCGATGGCCACCCCGGCGTAGCCGGCGATGGTCTCCAGGGTGCGGCGGTCAGCGGCCGTGAAGCGTCCCTGGCGGCGGCCGGAGAGGAAGAGGTTGCCGAGCACCGCGCCGCGGTGGCTGACCGGGACGCCGATGAAGTCGATCATCACCGGGTGCTTCGCCGGGAACCAGGAGAACCGGGGGTGGCGGCGGATGTCGTCGAGCACGATCGGGCCCTCCTCGAGGAGGGCGCCGAGGACGCCGTGGGTGCGGGGCAGCTCGCCGATCTCGGCGGCGCGCCGCTCGCTGATGCCCAGGGTGCGGAAGCGGGCGAAGCCGCCCCGGCCGTCGGGGATGCCGAGGGCGGCGTAGCGGGCCTCCACCGCCCGCCGCGCGGTGCGCAGCACCCGGTCGAGAACGCGGTCGAGCTCGGGGCCGGGAGCGAGCGCCAGCAGGTCGAGGATCTCCGCGGCGAGCGCGTCCCGCGGCGTCTTCTGCACGCGGGCAGTGTATGTACACTGCGGCGGTGCCACGTGACGTCCGCATGGATGCCCCCGACCCCGACAGCCGTGACGGGCTGCTCGGCTCGTTCAGCGCGTCGGTGGGCCGCCTCGCCCGCGCCGCGATGGGCCCGGTGGGCGAGCAGCCGGAGGGCTGGGGAGTTCGCGAGATCCTCCTCCACGCCGCCGCCTGGCACGACGAGGCCGGCCGCCAGCTGACCGGCACCCCCGGCGCGATGCCCGAGCCCGACGCCTTCAACGCGGCCGCCCTCGAGGAGGGTGCGGCGCTCGACTTCGACGACGTCTGCCGTCGCTACCAGCGCTCGTCCTCGGCGCTGGCGGGGACGCTCGCCGAGCTCCCCGAGGAGGAGTTCACCTCCGACCGGCCCACCTGCCAGTGGGTGCGCGGACTGACCAAACACCTCACCAGCCACGCGCAGGAGCTGGAGAGCTCGGGAGCCGCCTGACACATCCGTTCCCCATTTCCGGTGAGCGGCATGTATCCTTTGCGCCTCTGCGGTGTCCGCTCCCGGCCGCCGCACGACCAGGAAGGGAACATCAGGCGGAGGAAGCCGGACCATGGTGTGGTCGCGCTCGAGACTCAGGATCGTCCTCTCCACGCTCGTCATCGCTGGGTGCAGCGTCGCCATCGGGTTCACGACCGTCCCCGCGGCGGCGACGGCGACGGGCTCCTTCTGGGTCCAGACCATGGACTCGTGCAAGCAGGCGCTGGGTGGGGCCGACTTCGAACTGACCGGTGGCGGCGTCACCATGACGGCGACGACCCCGCCGGACCGGCCCCACGCGGTCGCCCCGTCGAGCGGCTGCCCGCTCCAGCAGGGTGACTGCGCCAACATCAGCTACGGCTGCGTGCAGTTCAGCAACGTCCCCCCCGGCGTCTACAAGATCGTCCAGCGCACCACCCCCCCGGCCAACGCCACCAACCCGGAGGGCTACGCGCCCTGCGAGGGCGGCAGCGCCTGCCAGTCGGAGGTCGCGGACGTGACCGTCACCCCCAACGGATCGGTGACCGGGACGGTGACCGCCGTCTATCCGGACGGCACGGTGAAGACCTGGCCGGACAACGGCGGCCCCTACTCGGGTGCGGCCGACGACCCGCTGGTGATCCACGACTTCGGCCTCGGCCCGGGCAGCTGCGACGGCGACGGCGACGCCGACGACCACCTCACCGGCACCCCGAGCTCGCACTGCGGCTTTCCCGAGGCGCAGGAGGGCACGGTCGCCTGCAGGCCCTACCCGTGGAGCTGCCAGCTGAACGGGTACACCCCGGGTCAGAGCGGCGGCCAGCAGACCGGGTCGCACGGCAGCCACCACACCACCACGTCCGGCACCCGGCCGGCGAGGGGCGTGGCCCCGCGCACCTCGACCTCGCACACCACCACCCGGCGCGGCACCACGTCGACGATCGCCTGATCGCCCCCGACCGCAGGGAAAAAACGACTCCTCCGTTCTAGTCCTCATCGGCTCGCCCCCCGACCGGGGTTGGCGAGGGGAAGGGAGGGGGGTTGTGCGCGCTCTGCGCTCGCGGACGAGACTCGCCGTGTCGACGGCCGTGATCGCGCTGTGCGCCGCCGCTCTGCTCGGGGCCGGCGCGCCGCTGGTGGCGGCCGGGTCGTCGGTGACCGCCTCGGTCGATGTGCAGACCATGGACTCCTGCAAGCAGGCGCTTCCCGACGCCCAGTACCAGGTGATCGGCAACGGCATCGACCTCCGGCTGACCACTCCGTCGGGGTCCAAGCAGGCCCTCTCGTCCTCCACCTGCCCGCTCCAGCAGGGGGACTGCTCGAGCATCCACACCGGCTGCCTGCTGATCCCCAACCTCGCACCGGGCAGCTACCGCATCCACGAGCTGAAGACCCCGAAGCCCGACTCCTCCAACCCGGAGGGATACGCGGCCTGCAACGGCGGCAGCGCCTGCCAGCAGCAGGACGTCGACCTCACCATCTCGAGCTCGGGGGTCGCGGCGGGGCGGGTGACCAACGTGTACCCGGACGGCACCGTCGCCGTGTATCCCAGCGGCAGGTCGGCCTACGCGGGCACCGCCCGGGACCCGATCGTGGTCCACAACTTCGGCCTGGCGGCGCCCGGCTCCGGCGGGAACTCCGAGTGCGACGGCGACGGCGACGCGGACGACCACTCCACCGGCTCGCCGAGCACCCGCTGCGGCTACCCCGAGAGCAGGGAGTCCTCGGCGTGCAAGCCCTTCCCGTGGAGCTGCACGCTGGCGCCGATCGCGCCCCCCACCACCTCCACCACGACCGCCAGCACCTCCACCGGCACGACCACCACCGACACCACGACGACCACCACGACCACGACCACCGACACCACGACGACGACCATCACCACCACCGACACGACGACGACGAGCACCACCACCGACAGCACCACGACCACGACGACGACGACCACCACCACCACGGCCGGCTGCGGCCTCACCGACACCACCGTGGGCAGGGTGAGGACGGGAACGTCCACCAAGGTGGCGCTCGCCACCGCGGCCTCCGGCCCGATGCACGCGACCCTGACCTGGAGCCCGGTGGCCACGGTGCGGCTGCGGCTCATCGACCACGCGTCCGCGACCGTCACCGAGACCACGGCGACGGGCACGTCGCTCACCCTCGACGACGCCGCCCTCGCCAGCGGGAGGTACAGCTTCCGGCTGAAGCTGTCCGGGCCGAGCTCGGTGTCCTTCACCCTCGCCGCCAGCCACTGCTGACGGCGCCGCGGCTCAGTTCCTCGACGGCTCGGTGCGCGGGGCGTCGGCCTCGCCGAGGGCGACCAGGGCGCCGTCCTGCTGCGCCGCGGGCCGGTCGTCGTTCGTGGCCGGGGGGGCCGGCGGAGCCGGGGTGTCGGTGGCCTGCGCCTCCGCGGCCGGGGTGGCGGCGGCCGGGGGAGGCGCCGCCCGGCGCCGGGTGGTGCGCCGGGCCGGGGTCCGGGTCGCCGGCGCCGCCGTGGCGCGGCCACCGGTCGCGGCCCGAGTGCGGGCGGGGGCGGCCTCGACGGTGGCGGTGAACTCGGCTCCGGTCTGGTTGCGCACGTGGCGGCCCGGCGCGGGCTCGCCCGGGGGAAGCTGCGGCGGAGCCACCATCGGGCCGGAGCGCTCCGACGCCCAGCGCAGCCACTCCTCCCACCAGCTGCCCTGGTGGCGGGTCGCCGCTTCGCGCCAGCGCTCGGGGTCGGCCGGGTGCTCGGGGTTGGTCCAGTGGACGCTCTTCGAGCCCCCCGGCGGGTTCACGACGCCGGCGATGTGGCCGCTGTTGGTGAGAACGTAGGTCACCTCGCCACCGAGCTTCTGGGTGAGCTTGTAGCTGCCCGTCCACGGGGTGATGTGGTCGGCCTCGGCCCCGAGCACGAAGAACGGGGTGCGGACCTTGGAGAGGTCGACCGGGGTGCCGGCGATGCTGAAGGCACCGGGGCGCACCAGCCGGTTCTCCAGGTAGCACGCGTGCAGGTACTGGCTGTGCATCGTCGCCGGCATGTTGGTGCTGTCGGCGTTCCAGGCGAGGATGTCGAAGGCGGGCGGCCTGCGCCCCATGTACCAGTTCGAGACCACGTAGTTCCAGAGCAGGTCGTTGCTGCGCAGCGCATCGAAGGTGCCGGCCATCTTCGAGGCCTCGAGGTAGCCCTTCTTCGCCATCGCCCTGTCCAGCTCCCGGACCCCGCCGGCGTCGGCGAAGACGCCGAGGTCGCCGGGCTCGGAGAAGTCGACCAGGGTGTTGGTGATGGTCACCCAGCCGAGCCGGTCGGCCTGCCGCTTCTGGGCCAGGTATGCGGCGGCGAGCACCGCGTAGGTGCCCCCGAGGCAGAGCGCGCCGATGTTCACCCGGGGCGCGCCGGTGAGCCTCTGCACCTGGTCGAGGGCGCTGAGGATGCCGTCGGTGAAGTAGTCGTCCATGGTCATCGACGCCAGCGACGCGTCGGGGTTGCGGTAGCTCATGGCGAAGACGGTGAAGCCGTTCTTCACCATGTACTCGATCCAGGACCGGCCCGGGGCCAGGTCGAGGATGTAGTACTTGTTGATCCACGGCGGGCTCATGAGGATGGGGATCTCGTGGACCTTCTCGGTCTGCGGCTCGAACTGGATCAGCTCGATCAGCCGGTTGCGCATCACCACCCGGCCGGGGGTGGTGGCGAGGTCGCGGCCGAGCTCGAAGCCTGAGGAGTCGACCTGCTGGGGCCGGCCGCCGTTCCGCACCGCGTCCTGGAGCATCGTGGAGATGCCCCGCAGCACGCTCAGCCCGCCGGTGTCGATCGCCTCCTTCACCACCGCCGGGTTGAGCAGCGGCAGGTTGCTGGGGGCGGCGGCGTCGAGGATCGCGTTGAGGGCGAAGCGGGCCTTGCGGCGGTCGGCGGTGTCGAGATGCGACTCCTCGACCCGGTCGCGCCACCACTGCACCGAGACCAGGTAGCTCTCCAGCATGTGGTGCAGCCAGGGATTGTCCTTCCAGGCGCGGTCGGCGAAGCGGCGGTCACCCGGGGGCGGCACCGCCAGCGGCGCCGGGTCGGCTCCCATCAGCCGGCTCATGGTGTGCGCGGCGACGGTGCCCTGGCGCAGCGCGAGGTCGGCGGTGGTGCGCACCGCGGTGGCGGGGTGGGCGGCGATGTCGAGGGCCAGCTTGCGCAGCGCGCCGCCGAAGCTGGAGGAGGTGGTGCCGGCCAGGCGCGCGCCGTACTGGGCCTCGCCGAGACCCTCCTTCACCTCATCCATGGTCGTCGCCATCGCGTGCCTCCCGTCGCTCAGTTGATGCGCCGCTCGCGGCCTGACCACTCGCGCTCGCGGAGCACGAACTTCTGCACCTTGCCGGTGGCGTTCTTCGGCAGGTCGAGGAATTCCACCTTCTTGGGGCACTTGAACCGGGCGATCAGACCCCGGCAGTGCTCGATGATCTCCGCCTCGGTGGCCGACTGTCCCTGCTTCAGGGTGACGAAGGCCTTGGGCACCTCGCCCCACCTCTCGTCGGGGATCGCCACCACCGCGCACTCCATCACCGCGGGATGGGCGGCGACCGCCTGCTCGATCTCGATGGTGGAGATGTTCTCGCCGCCCGAGATGATGATGTCCTTCTTGCGGTCGCGCAGCTCGAGCCAGCCGTCGGGATGCATCACCCCGATGTCGCCGGAGTGGAACCACCCTCCCGCGAAGGCCTCCGCGGTGGCCTGGTCGTTGGCGTAGTAGCCCTTCATCACGACGTTGCCGCGGAAGACGACCTCGCCCATGGTCTCGCCGTCGGCGGGTACGTCCCTCATGTTCTCGTCGACCACCCGCACCGCCCCGGCGGCGACATGGGCGGTGCCCTGGCGGGAGAGCAGCCGGGCCCGCTCCTCGGCGGGAAGGTCCCTGGTGCTCGGCGCCATCTGGTGCACGGTGAAGGGCCCGTAGGTCTCGGTGAGCCCGTACACGTGGACGAGGTCGAAGTTCAGATCCGCCATCTGGCCGATGATCGCCGGCGACGGCGGCGCCCCCGCGGTGAAGAGGCGCACCGGGTGCTCCAGCCGGTGGGCCTTCGGATGGTTGACGAGCATGGTGAGCACGGTCGGCGCGCCGCAGAAGTGGGTGGCCTCGCCGCGGTCGAAGATCCCCCATACCCGCTCGGGGTCGACCGCGGGGATGCAGACGGCCGTGGCCCCCACCGCGACGCCGGCCCAGGTGAAGCACCAGCCGTTGCAGTGGAACATCGGCAGCGTCCAGAGGTAGGAGCTGTCCTCGGTGAGGCGGTGGTGGAGGGCCATCGCCAGGGCGTTGAGGTACGCGCCGCGGTGGTGGTACATGACCCCCTTCGGCCGTCCCGTCGTGCCCGAGGTGTAGTTGATGGAGATGACGTCGTCCTCGTCCTCGAGCCAGGGCTCGACCTCATCCTCGGTGCCCTGCTCGAGCAGGGCTTCGAACTCCGTCGAGATGTCGACCCGGCGCACCGACGCGGGCACGCCGGCGAGCAGCGGCGCCAGCTCGGGGGAGTGGAGGATCCAGCTCGCACCCGAGTGCTCGACGATGTACGCGACATCGCCGGCGGAGAGGCGGGTGTTGATGGCGACGAGGATGCCGCCGGCCTGGGGGACGCCGAAGTGGGCGAGCAGCAGCGGCTCCCCGTTGAGGGCGAGGAAGGCGACCCGGTCGTCCTTGCGCAGGCCGGCGCTGCGCAGCGCCGACGCGAGCCGCCGTGCCCGCCCCCGCCACTGCGCGTAGGTGTACCGGCGGTCACCGTCGACCGCGGCGAGCCGCTCGCCGTGGACGGTGCCGGCGCGTTCGAGGAAGGCGATGGGCGAGAGCTCGTCGCGGAAGACGCGCTGTCGCAGACTGCTCTCGGTGATCATGCGACGACTCTAACCAGGGTGAGCCGCCGGACGACCGGGGCGAGGCGCCGCCTGATCCCACCCCGGACGCCGATGCGTCCGGGGCGGGAAGGGGGAGGGGTGGGTCAGCTCTTGTCGGCGATCGCCGGGGTCATCGCGTCGACCAGGCGCACCGCGTAGTCGTGCTGCAGCTCGAGGAGCTTGCCGGCGAAGCCGTAGACCTGGTCGATGGTCTTGGTCGGGTTCGGCAGGCCCTTGGGGAGCGCGGGCATCGCGGGGAGCGAGAGGCTGCCGTTCTTGGGCTGGAAGAGGGCGGCGAAGTCGCGGCACACCTCGATGGCGGCGAGGTTGATCTCCTGGGCCTGCTTGATGCCCGAGGTGACCTGCTCCTGGACGGCGTCGGCGAAGTCGGTGACGGTGCTGGTGGCTGCCATTGCGGGGTCTCCCGTGGAATGCGTGGTCTCTGCGCTAAGTATACCAAGCATTCGCTATGCGGGTCAACGGGCGCGGAGGAATCCCCGGTAGACCTGGATGAGCGTCTCCTTCTGGTCGGTGCTCAGCCCAGGATCGAGGCGGATCGCCTGCTCGACCCGTGGCGTCGCTCCGGCCTCGTCGACCCGCTGGTCGAGCAGCCCCGCCTCCGCGTACATCGTCTCGGCGGAGAGGTGGAGCGCCTCCGCGATGCTCTTCAGCACCTGTGCCGAGGGGCGGTAGAGGCCGCGCTCGATCTGGCTCAGGTACGGGTTGGACACGCTGGTGAGCTCGGCGAGCTGGCGCAGCGAGAGCCGGGCGAGCTGCCGCTGCGACCGGATGAAGTCGCCGAGCGCCGACCAGGACGCGCTGGGGGCAACCATGACGCCGATCATCCTACCAGCCCGCTTGGTTCACCAAACGGTCGCTCAGATCCCGACGGCCTGCCCCAGCAGGATCACGTTGAGGCCGACGATCAGCGTCGCGATCAGCCCGGACGCGACCGAGGTGATGCGGCGGTTGGCGAAGCTGCCCATCACCGCGCGCCGGCCGCTCAGCACCACCAGCGGGATGAGCGCGAAGGGGATGCCGAAGGACAGGACCACCTGGCTGATCACCAGGCTGCGGGTGGGGTCGAGGCCGAGGCCCAGCACCACCAGCGCCGGCGCCATCGTCACCGCCCGGCGCAGCGCCACCGGCACGGTGCGGCGGAGGAAGCCCTGCATCACCACCTGGCCGGCGAGGGTGCCCACGCTCGAGGCGGCGAGCCCGGAGGCGAGCAGCGCGAGCGCGAAGGCGACCGCGGCGCCACCGCCGAGGACCCTGCCGAAGGTCGCGTGCGCCGACTGCAGGGTGTCGCCGCCACCGCCGCCGAGCACCGCGGCGGCGACCACCAGCATGCCGAGGTTGAGGAGCGCGGCCACCCCCATCGCCAGGCTGACGTCGACCCGCTGGAGGTCGAGGAGGCGGCGGCGCTGGGACTCGCCGAGGGCGCGGAGCCGTTCCTGGCTCAGCGCCGAGTGCAGGTAGATGGCGTGGGGCATCACCGTCGCGCCGACGATGCCGGCGGCGAGCAGCAGGCTGTCGGGTCCGTGGAGCGACGGCACCAGCCCGCGGGCCGCCCCCGCCGGGTCGGCGCCGCTGTGGAGGCCGGCGTAGAGGAAGCCGAGCAGCACCACCGCGAGCAGGCCGACGATGGTCACCTCGAAGCGGCGGTAGCCGCCGGGGCGCAGCGCGAGGATGCCGAGCGACACCAGGCCGGTGATCAGCCCGGCGGTGAGCGGGGGGACGCCGAAGAGCAGGTCGAGGGCGACGGCGGCGCCGACGAACTCGGCGAGGTCGGTGGCCATGGCCATCACCTCCGCCTGGAGCCAGAGCCCCAGCGAGGCCCAGCGGGGAAGGTGCTCGCGGCAGAGCTCGGCGAGGTTGCGGCCGGTGGCGATGCCGACCTTGGCCGAGAGGTACTGCACCAGCATCGCCATGAGGTTGGCGGCGAGGACGACCCAGAGCAGCATGTAGCCGTAGCGGGCGCCGCCCTGGACGTTGGTGGCGACGTTCCCGGGGTCGACGTAGGCGACCGCGGCGACGAAGGCGGGCCCGAGCAGGGGCAGCGCGGCGCGGACCCGGCCGCGGACCGCGATCGGGGTCGCGGCGGCGTGGGCGGGCAGGCTGGCAGCGCCGGCGTCGGGCGGGGGCGGGGTCACGAGGGCAGGCTGGACCCGCGCTGTGGAGTACTCACCGTGCAGCGACTATATCCAGGCGGTCCCGGCCGGACGGGAGAGGCGGTCCGAGGGATACCCTCTGCGACCTGATGAGCCCCGAGAGGGAGCGCCGGCCGGAGGTGAGCCTCGGCCGGCTCCGCGCCGTTGCCCGGCCGGGCCCCGGACCCGCCGTGGCCATCGGCCGCACCGTGCTCGGCGCCCTCGCCGCGCTGCACCTGCGCGGCCTGGTCCACGGTGGCGTCGACCCCGGCGACGTGCTCGTCGGCGACGACGGCTCGGTGCGGCTCGAGGGCGGGGGGGACCGGCCGGCGCTGATCCCGGCGCGGCTCGCCGAGCTCCAGCAGGAGGAGGTCGAGGCCGCCTGGGCGCTCGTCGCCGGCCTCCTCGAGGCCTCGCCGGTGACCCCGCCGGCGAGCCTGCGTGCCCTGCTGCGCGGGCCGGCGCCGCACACCGGCGCCCACACCGCCCTCGCCTCGCTGGAGGCGGCGGCGGGAGAGCTCGCCTACGAGTCCGGCGAGCGGCGGGCCGCCGCCCGGCTGGCGGAGCTGGCCGCGCCACTGCGCCGCCTCCGTCACGGGCCGGCGCAACCGACCGCGGGCGCGGTCGG
>DASXNK010000008.1 GCA_036495095.1 Candidatus Dormiibacterota bacterium
GCTCGACCATCGGCAGCCGCCGCCGGGCGGCGGCGATCGCGTCGCCCTCACGGGTGTGCGCCTTCTCGCGGACCAGCAGCTCCTCGCGCGCCGCCTGCCAGGTGGCCGGGTCGACGACTGGCGGCTTGCCGGGGAGGCTGCTGCTCGCGTTGCCGGGCGTGCTTGTCATGGTGTCCTCCGCTGTCTCGTCGGGCGCGCGGATCGAGGCACCCTCCGGATCGATCAACGACCCATCGCCGGCTCCGGAGCCGGGGCGCCGGCCAGCGCCCGGGCGGCGCGCTCGCCGAGCTCGAGCGGCACCGGACCACCGTGGAGAAGGGGCCGGGCGTGCTCCAGCCAGGCGGCGTCGTCGGCGACCGCGGCGAGGGCCTCCGACCCGCCCAGCCGCGCCAGGTACCGCGACGCGAGCCACGCGAGGCGGCCGCTGCCGGTCTCGGCGGCATGGTCGCCGGCCTGCTCGGCGAGCCGGCACCCGGCGCTCACCACCGCCATCCGGCGGGCGAGGCGGCGCAGCGGCAGCTGCTGGGCGTCGGGGTCGCGGCCGGCGAGCGCGCCGACCTCGGCCTCGACCCGGCGCAGCTCGCGGCGGATCACCGCGCCGAGCGGCGCCGCCGGTCCCGAGGCCTCGGCGCGGCCGGCGCGGGCCTCGACGTCGGCGATCCAGTCGGGCAGGGCGCCGCGGCCGATGGCGCGGAGCACGTCGAGCGCCTGGATGTTGCCGGTGCCCTCCCAGATGGCGTGGATGTACCCGTCGCGGAGCATCCGCGAGTTCGGCCAGTCCTCGATCGCACCGTTGCCGCCGCGCACCTCCATCGCCTCGGTGGCGCAGATCCGCGCCCGCTCCGATCCGTGGCCCTTGGCCAGCGGGGTGAGCAGCCGCAGCACCGCCGCGGCGCGCTCGTCGCCGGCGTCGGCGCGGTCGAGCATCTCGGCCGTCCCCATCGCCATGGTGAGCGCCGCCACCGAATCGACGACCAGCTCGGCGAGGGTGTCGGCCATCAGCGGCTGGGTGTCGAGCCGGCGCCCGAACGCGCTCCGCCCGGCGCAGTGGAGCAGCGACTCCTGTGCGCTGCGCCGCATCAGCGCCGCGGCCTGGCCGGCGATGCCCACCCGGGTCATGTTCACCATGTCGAGCATCTGCCTCATGCCGCGGTCGAGCCGTCCCACCGGCTCCGCCCACGCTCCGCGAAGGCCGACCTCGCCCGAGGGCATGCTCCGCGTCCCGAACTTCTCCTTGAGCCGGTGGATGACCACGGCGTTGCGGCTGCCGTCGGCGAGCAGGCGGGGCACGAGGAACACCCCGAGCCCCCCGGTCCCCGGCCCGGCGCCCTCGGGCCGGGCCATCACCAGCAGCACGTCGGAGTGGGGGCAGGAGCAGAACCACTTCTCGCCGTGGAGCCGCCAGGCGCCGTCGCCGTCGCGCACCGCGACGGTCTCGCCGGCACCGACGTCCGAGCCGCCCGCCTTCTCGGTGAGGTACATCGCCACGGTGAGCGGACTGCCGGTGTCGTCGGCGATCCGCGGGACGAGGCGCTCGCCGAGCTCGCCGCCGTGGAGGCTGAGCAGCCGGGCTCCGGCGTCCATCATCGACACCGGGCAGCCCACGATCGACTGGTCGGCCTGCATCCAGAGGTACTGGAGCGCGGTCATCAGCGCGCGCGGCGCGCGGCCGTCGAGACCGCGCCAGCCGGGGAGGTGGGGGGCGCGCACCAGGCCGAAGCGCAGCGCGGCGTCGAGCAGGCGGTCGTAGGCCGGGTGCAGCTCGATCTCGTCGACCCGCGCCCCCCGCGGGTCGTACTGGTGGAGGATCGGCGGGTGCCGCTCGGCGGTCGCGGCCAGCGGCTCGATGGTGGTGGCGACGATCCGCCCGGCCTCCGCCAGCGCGCCCTCGGCGACCCGCCAGACGGTCTCGCCGAGGGTGCGGCGGGCCAGCCAGCGGAGGTGCTCGTCGGGCGTGTACCAGTCGGAGTGCTCGGGCAGCGGGATGTGGCGGGCGCCGGGGTCGGACGGGAGCATCGCTGGGGGCCTCCAGGGCGGATCGGACGGGGCGCGCCCGCGCCGGCGGCCTCCATCACACCTGTACGGCGAACCCGTCCCCCGCGTCAAGCACCGCCGGCGGTCAGGCCGGCGCGCCGCTCCCGTGCCAGGCGCCGCGGCCGCGAAGGACCTCGCGGAGGGTCTCGAGGGTGTCGGTCATGATCCCGTCGGCGCCGAGGTCGAGGAGGCGCTCCATCTCGGCGCGCTCGTCGATGGTCCAGACGTGCACCGCCAGCCCGGAGCGGTGGGCGGCGCGGATCATCAGCGGCTCGACCATCGGCACCCCGTTCTGGCGGACCGGCAGCTGGATGCAGGCGGCGCCGCTCCGGGGGATGCGGCCGGTCAGCGAGGCCAGCCGGGCGCGGGTGATCTCGCGCGGGCCCATCGAGGTGCACACCCAGTCACCCGCCAGCGCCCGGAAGCGGCGCAGTCGCAGGTCGGAGAAGGAGCCGACGCAGACCCGGTCGAGCACGTTCATCCGGCGGAGCAGGGCCGCCAGCGGCTCGACCACCGCGTCCGACTTGGTGTCGATGTTGAGCCGCGCGTCCGGCCACTCCTCGATGATCTCGCTGAGCAGGGGGATGCGCACCCCGCGGCCACGGTGGGGGAAGGTGGCCCCCCCGTCGCGGCTGAACCAGTAGCCGGCGTCGGCGCCGGCCAGGTCGGCGGAGGTGACCTCGCCGATCCGCCCGCGGCGGTCGGTGACCCGCTCGAGCACCTCGTCGTGGAAGGCGACGACGGCGCCGTCGCGGGTGAGATGGACGTCGGTCTCGAGGTGGGCGTAGCCCATGTCCACGGCGGCACCGAAGGCGGCCATCGTGTTCTCGGGATGGTCTCCGGCGCCGCCGCGGTGGGCGAAGGCGATCGGGCCGGACCAGTCGAGGAAGCGGCTGCGCATGCCTGCCGGACCTTATCAGCCGGTGCGGGAGACGCCGCGGGTGCAGGTCGCGGCGACGATCTGGCACCCTGCTCGTCCGTGGACAGCGAGATGCCGCGCGGCGTCGACCCCGAGGCGGTGGCCGCCGTGCTCGCGCCCGTGGTGGGCGGGCTCGCCGGTCCGCTGCGGGTGGAGCTGATCGCCGGCGGGCGCTCGAACCTCACCTACGTGATCGGCGACGGCGAGCGCGAGTGGGTGCTCCGCCGCCCCCCGCTCGCCCACGTGCTCCCCACCGCCCACGACATGGCCCGCGAGTACCGGGTGATCAGCGCTCTCACCGGCACCGGCATCCCCGTGCCCGGTGCGGTGCTGCTCTGCGACGACCCGGCGGTGCTCGGGGTGACCTTCTACGTGATGGAGCGGGTCGCCGGGCACGTGGTCCGCGACGCCCTGCCGGAGGCGTGGCCGCACACCCCGGAGGTGCGCCGGTCGATGTCGTCGGCGCTGATCACCACGCTCGCGGACCTGCACGCGATCCGGCCCCACGCCGTGGGGCTGGGCGACTTCGGACGCCCCGCCGGGTTCCTGGAGCGCCAGGTGCGCCGCTGGTGGCAGCAGTGGGAGGCGTCGCGCACCCGCGAGCTGCCGGAGATGGACGAGCTCCGCCGCCGGCTCGTCGAGGGCCTGCCCGAGTCGGGCGCGCCGGCGATCGTCCACGGCGACTACCGGCTCGACAACGTGATCCTCGCGCCCGGCGAGCCGGGCCGGGTCGCCGCCATCCTCGACTGGGAGATGAGCACGGTCGGCGATCCCCTCGCCGACCTCGGCCTCCTGCTCGTCTACTGGGCCGACCCGCGCGAGTCCGACGAGGACCGCGCCCTGCTGTCGCTCTCGGCGATCACCGCAGAGCCCGGCTTCCACCGGCCCGCCGAGGTGGTGGAGGCCTACGCCGCGGCGACCGGCGCCGACCTGGGGGCGCTCGAGTGGTACGTGGCCCTCGGCCATTACAAGCTCGCCATCGTCGCCGAGGGCATCTACGCCCGCTTCCTCATGGGCGCCACGGTGGGGGAGGGGTTCGAGATCATGGGAGCCCGGGTGCCCCGCCTGGTGCGACGGGCGCTCGACCGGGCCGGCGCCTCCGGCCTCTCCGGCCTGGCGGGCTGACCCAGGGGTCATACCGGGACCCAGCCCGGTCTGGCGATCGAGCGCAGGATTTTCCGGCGCCCGAGCGTAGGTAGGAGCGTGGGGCCCCCGGGGGCGGCGCGGCAGCGGCCGTGCCAGACCGCGGGACTGTGTCGGCACAGCGCGCCTCAGGTTGCTGTCAGGGTGGGCACATACCCGTATTCTGCCTCGTGGATGGGGGGACTTCTCTCGGAATAACGGCAGTATTCGCCACCAACGGGGACAACCACAGTCGATCACGGAGGGTACTGCTATCCTCCGCACAGCGAGCGCCTGTCACTCAGTGCGGGCGAAAGGGAGGGAGATCTTTGAACTGCTTCAAGAGGATGGCCGCGGTGGTCATCATCGGCGCCGGCGCGGCCTTCGCGGTCGGCGGCACGATGCACGCCAGCGCGCTGCTCGACGTCTCGAACCTGGGCCAGAACCTCGGTCAGAACCTGGCCCAGAACGCCGCCCAGAACAACCTCAACGGTCAGCAGTCCGGCGTTGCCAACGGCATCGCCCAGGGCGGCGGCGTGGCCAACGGCAACCTCACCGGCGCCCAGAGCGGCGTCGGCAACGGCAACCTCAGCGGCGGCACCGCCAACGGCGTGCTCGGCACCAGCAGCAGCGGCGGCGGCAACACCCAGGGCGGCGTGCTCGGCGGCGGTATCGCCAACTGCAACCCCTGCAACGACAGCTCGACGAACAACAACAACAACTCGCAGACCTCGAACAGCAACAACACCAGCACCAGCACCGACAACTCGACCAACAACAGCAACAACACGAACAACTCGAACCAGGGCAACCACAGCGGCAACACCACCACCAGCACCAACAACTCGAACCAGAACAACACCACCCACTCGAACAACACCAACAACTCGAACCAGGGCAACACCACCAACTCGCACAACACCAAGACGACGACCAAGACCAAGGTCACCAAGAAGTGCAACCACAACGTGAACGCCGCCTGCTGATCCCCGCGTAGGGGTGGCAGGTCCGGGGGCCGGGTGCCGCATCGCGCGGCGCCCGGCCTCGCCGTGTCCAGGGACCCCTACGGCAGCCGGGTCGACCCCATCAGCACCCGGTCGCAACCCCGGGCGGTGAGGCGGCCCTCGGCGATCGCCCAGACGATCAGCGACTGGCCGCGGCGGGTGTCGCCGGCTGCGAACACGCCGGGCACCGAGGTCTGGAAGTCGTCGTCGGTGGTGACGTTGCCGCGGGCGTCGAGGGCGACGCCGAGCTCCTCGACCAGGCCGGTGTGCACCGGGTGGACGAAGCCCATGGCGAGGAGCACGAGGTCGGCGTCGATGGTGAACTCGCTGCCCTCGACGGGCACGAACTGCATCCGCCCGTCGACCCGGCGGGGCTCGACCCGCACCGCGTGCAGCCGCTCCACCCGCCCGTTGCTGCCGCTGAAGCCGGTGGTCTGGATGTTGTAGTCGCGCACCCCGCCCTCCTCGTGGGCGGACGACGAGCGCATGATCACCGACCACTGCGGCCAGGGATTGTCGAAGGCGCGCTCCGGGGGCGGCGGCGGCAGCAGCTCGAACTGGTGCACCGAGGCGCAGCCCTCGCGGTGGACGTTGCCGAGGCAGTCGGCGCCGGTGTCGCCGCCGCCGAGGATGATCACCCGCTTCCCCCGCCCGGTGATGGTCTCGGCCTCGCCGACCAGCTCGCCGGCGACCCGGCGGTTCTGCTGGGGCAGGTACTCCATCGCGAAGTGGACCCCGGCGAGGTCGCGGCCCGGCACCCCGAGGTCGCGGGGCTGGCCGGCTCCCATCGCCAGCACCACGGCGTCGAACCGGGCCCGCAGCTCGGCCCCGGTGATGTCGACGCCGATGTCGTAGCCGCACTCGAAGGCGACGCCCTCCGCGCTCATCAGGTCGATGCGCCGCTCCAGGATCCACTTCTCCAGCTTGAAGTCGGGGATGCCGTAGCGGAGCAGGCCTCCGACGCGGTCGTCCTTCTCGTACACGGTGACCTGGTGGCCGGCGCGGTTGAGCTGCTGGGCGCAGGCGAGCCCCGCCGGCCCCGAGCCCACCACCGCGACCTTCTTGCCGGTGCGGTGGGCGGGAGGGGTGGCGCGCACCCATCCCTCCTCGAAGGCACGGTCGACGATCGACACCTCGACCTGCTTGATGGTCACCGGGTCGTCGTTGATCGAGAGCACGCAGGCGGGCTCGCACGGCGCGGGGCAGAGACGGCCGGTGAACTCGGGAAAGTTGTTGGTGGCGTGGAGACGCTCGATCGCGGTCTCCCAGTCGCCGCGCCAGACCAGGTCGTTCCACTCGGGGATGAGGTTGCCGAGCGGGCAGCCGCTGTGACAGAAGGGGATGCCGCAGTCCATGCAGCGCGCCGCCTGCTCGCGCAGTGCGTCGGTGCTCCAGGGGAGGTAGACCTCGCGGTAGTCGCCGACCCGCTCGTCCACCGGCCGCCGCGGCGGCAGGCGCCGATGGAACTCGATGAATCCCCCCAACTTGCCCATCTCCGGTGCTCCTAGCCGACCATCTCGAGTGGGACGGTGCGCCGGGCCTGGAGCACCCGCTTGTAGTCGATGGGCATCACCTTGAGGAAGCGCACCTGCGCCGCCGGCCAGTCGGCGAGCAGGCGCTCGGCCACCGGGCTGCCGGTGTAGTCGGCGTGGTGCTGGAGCAGCGAGGCGAGCTGCTCCACGTCCTCCTCGCTCTCGACCGCCTCGAGCTCGATCATGCCCATGTTGCAGCGGCCCGCGAAGCCGCCGTCCTCGTCGAGGACGTAGGCGATGCCGCCGCTCATGCCTGCGGCGAAGTTGCGGCCGGTGCGGCCGAGGATCACCGCGACGCCGCCGGTCATGTACTCGCAGCCGTGGTCACCCACCCCCTCGACGACCGCGATGGCGCCGCTGTTGCGGACGCAGAAGCGCTCGCCGGCGACGCCGCGGAAGTAGGCCTCGCCGGCGGTGGCGCCGTAGAGCACCACGTTGCCGACGATGATGTTCTCCTCGGCGACGATCCGGGAGCCGTCGGGGGGGCGCACCACCAGGCGGCCGCCGCTCAGGCCCTTGCCCACGTAGTCGTTGGCGTCGCCGTGGAGGGTGAGGGTCACCCCGTGCGCCAGCCAGGCGCCGAAGGACTGGCCGGCGGAGCCGCGCAGGTCGATCCGGATGGTGTCGTTGGGCAGCCCGGCCTCGCCGTGGCGGCGAGCGATCTCGCCGCTCAGCATGCCGCCGACGGTGCGGTTGCCGTTGCGGATCGGCATCTCGATCTGCACCGGATGGCCGTGCTGGATCGCCCGCTGGGACAGGGCGATGAGCTCGTGGTCGAGCGCCTGCCCGAGCCCGTGGTCCTGGTCGATCATCCGCCGGACGTCGACGGTGGGGGGCACCTCGGGGCGGTGGAGCAGCAGCGAGAAGTCGAGGCCCTGCGCCTTCCAGTGGTCGACCGCCTCGCGGATGTCGAGGATGTCGGCGCGGCCGATCATCTCGTCGAAGCGGCGGAAGCCGAGCTGCGCCATGTGCCGGCGCACGTCCTCGGCGAGGAAGGTCATGAAGTTCACCACGTACTCGGCCCTGCCCGTGTACCGGTCGCGCAGCCGCTGGTCCTGGGTGGCGATGCCGACCGGGCAGGTGTTGAGGTGGCAGACCCGCATCATGATGCAGCCGCTGGCGATCAGCGCCGAGGTCGCGAAGCCGAACTCCTCGGCGCCGAGCAGGGCGCCGACGACGACGTCGCGGCCGGTCTTCATCTGGCCGTCGGCCTGGAGGGTGACCCGGCTGCGCAGGTCGTTGAGCACCAGCACCTGCTGGGTCTCGGCGAGCCCGATCTCCCAGGGGATGCCGGCGTGCTTGATCGAGGAGAGCGGCGAGGCGCCGGTGCCCCCCTCGTAGCCTGCGATGACGATGTGGTCGGCGTGGGCCTTGCTCACCCCCGCGGCGACCGTCCCCACCCCGACCTCGGCGACCAGCTTGACGCTCACCCGCGCCTGCGGGTTGACGTTCTTGAGGTCGTGGATGAGCTGGGCCAGGTCCTCGATCTAGTAGATGTCGTGGTGGGGGGGAGGCGAGATCAGTCCCACCCCGGGGGTCGAGTAGCGCAGCTTCGCGATGTACTCGTCGACCTTGTGCCCGGGCAGCTGGCCGCCCTCGCCGGGCTTGGCGCCCTGGGCGATCTTGATCTGCAGCTCGGAGGCGTTGACCAGGTAGTTGGCGTTGACCCCGAAGCGGGCCGAGGCCACCTGCTTGATCGCGCTGCGGCGCGAGTCGCCGTTGGCGTCGGGGGTGTAGCGGCGCGGGTCCTCGCCGCCCTCGCCGGTGTTCGACTTGCCGCCGAGACGGTTCATCGCGATCGCCAGGGTCTCGTGCGCCTCGGGGCTGATCGACCCGAGCGACATCGCCCCGGTGGCGAAGCGCCGCACGATCTCGCTGGCCGGCTCGACCTCCTCCAGGGGCACCGGGGCGCGGTCGCCGCGGAAGGTGAAGAGCCCGCGCAGCGCCTTCAGCTGCCGGGTCTGGTCGTCGACCAGGGCGGCGTACTCGCGATACCAGCTCTCGTCGTTGGCCTTCACCGCGTGCTGCAGCTTGGCGATGGTCTCGGGGTTCCACTGGTGGAACTCGCCGTTGCGCCGCCACTGGTACTGGCCGCCCTCCTGGAGGGTGGGCGCGCCCACCCGCACCTCGGGGAAGGCGTCGGAGTGGCGGGCCAGCGCCTCCTGGGCGACGACGTCGAGCCCGATGCCGCCGATCCGCGACGGGGTGCCCGTGAAGTGGCGGTCGACGACCTCGCGGCTGACCCCGATGGCCTCGAAGATCTGGGCCCCGCAGTACGACTGGATGGTCGAGATCCCCATCTTCGAGATCGTCTTGAGCAGCCCCTTGCAGACCGCCTTGACGTACGTCGCCTCGGCCTTGTTGGCGTCGACCCCGGGCGGGAGCAGTCCCCGGCGGGCGAGGTCGTGGAGGGTCTCGAACGCGAGGTACGGGTTGACCGCCTCGGCTCCATACCCCATCAGCACCGCGAAGTGCTGGATCTCGCGAGCCTCGCCGGTCTCGATCACCAGGCCCACCCCGGTGCGGGTCTGCTCGCGGATGAGGTGGTGGTGGACCGCCCCGGTGGCCAGCAGGCTGGGGATGGGGGCGTGGGCGGCGTCGATGTTGCGGTCGCTGAGCACCAGGATCTGGTAGCCCTCGGCGATGCGCTGCGAGGCCATCCGGCAGATCCGCCGCAACCCCCGCTCCAGCCCCCGCTCCTCGCCGAGGTGGAAGACCGAGGAGATCGTCGCCGCCGGGAAGTCGCGCTGGGTGACGTGGCGGATCTTGCCGAGGTCGGCGTTGGTGAGGATGGGATGGGGCATCTCCAGGCGGCGAGCCTGGCTGGGCGCCTGCTCGAGCATGTTGCCGCCGGCGCCCAGGCTGCTCACCAGCGACATCACCATCTGCTCGCGGATCGGGTCGATGGGCGGGTTGGTGACCTGGGCGAAGAGCTGCTTGAAGTAGTTGAAGAGCGGCTGGGGGCGGTCGGAGAGCACCGCCGGCGGGGTGTCGTTCCCCATCGAGCCCACCGGCTCCTCGCCGGCGGCCGCCATCGGGGCCAGCAGGAACTTGAGGTCCTCCTGGCTGTAGCCGAAGGCCTGCTGGCGGATCAGCAGGGTGCCGGAGTCGGGCTCGGCGGGGTGCTCGGTGTCCTCGAGCTCGTGGAGGTAGACGGTGCCCTGCCGGATCCAGTCCCGGTAGGGGAAGGCGCCGGCGAGCTCGGCCTTGGCGGCCTCGTCGTCGATGATGCGGCCCGCCTCGGTGTCGACGAGCAGGATCTTCCCCGGCTCCAGCCGCCACTTGCGGACGATGCGCTCCTCGGGGAGGTCGAGCACGCCGACCTCGGACGCCATCACCACCAGGCCGTCGTCGGTGACCACGTAGCGCGCCGGCCGCAGCCCGTTGCGGTCGAGGGTTGCGCCGATCACCCGGCCGTCGGTGAACGCGATGGCGGCGGGGCCGTCCCAGGGCTCGAGCAGCGCGGAGTGGAACTCGTAGAAGGCGCTCCGCTCCTCGTCCATCTCGTGGTGCTGGTGCCACGCCTCGGGGATCATCATCATGATCGCGTGGTGCGCCGGCCGGCCGGTCAGTGCCAGCAGCTCCAGGGCGTTGTCGAACTGCGCCGAGTCGGACCCGGAGTCGTCGATCACCGGGCGCAGCTTCTCGATGTCGGCGCCGTAGAGCGCGCTCTTGAACTTCGACTGCCGGGCGCGCATCCAGTTGACGTTGCCGCGGACGGTGTTGATCTCGCCGTTGTGCGCGCTGTACCGGAAGGGCTGGGCGATGTCCCAGCGGGGCAGCACGTTGGTGGAGAAGCGGGAGTGCACCAGCGCCAGCGCCGAGACCACGCTGTGGTCGACGAGGTCGGGGAAGAAGGGCGCGATCTGGTGCGCCATCAGCATCCCCTTGTAGATCACCGTCCGGCAGCTGAGGCTGCAGATGTAGAAGAGCTGGTCGCCGGGCGGCGGCGCCTCGTCGCGGCGGCGCTCGATGACCCGGCGGAGCACGTACAGCCGCCGCTCGAGCACGTCGCCGTGGACGCCGACGGCGGCGACGAAGAACTGCCGGATGGCGGGCATGCCGGCGCGCGAGACGTAGCCGATCGCCGCCGGGTCGTGGGGGACGTCGCGCCAGCCCAGCAGCCGCAGGCCCTCGTCCTCGCAGCAGCGCTCGACGATCGCCTCGCAGCGGCGCCGCTCCTCCGGGTCGGTGGGGAGGAACACCATGCCCACCCCGTAGGCGTCGGGGGCGGGCAGGTCGACCGCCGCCTCGCGGCGGAGGAAGGCGTCGGGGATCTGGATGAGGATGCCGGCGCCGTCGCCGGTCTCCGGGTCACAGCCGCAGGCGCCGCGGTGACCGAGGTTGACGAGCGCCTCGAGCCCCCTCCCCACGATCGCGTTGGACCGTTCGCCGGCAATGCTCGCGACGAACGCGACACCGCAGGCGTCGTGCTCGAAGCGGGGGTCGTAGAGGCCCTGGGGGATCAGTCTCGTCATGGCTGGTCCTGGGTGTGCGGTGGTACGGCAGATGGGAGGGAGCCCGGTGCTGCGGGCGCCGGCCGAGCCGGGGGTGGTGGCTCCAGGGACGCCGTGCTGGGATGGCCGGGGATGTGGGTGGTCGCCGTGCCGTCGCTGAACTCTAGACGATACCGCAGTCCCGGCTGGAGCGCCACGGTCGAACGGTTCGGCGCGCGCCGAACCGTGGTTCACCCGCCGAAGAGCTCGGCGACGGCCAGTGTGCCAGTGCCCGCGCGGCGCCCGCCGGCAACCAGCACCCTGCCGTCGGGCAGCCGGGTGGCGGTGTGGAGGGCGCGGGCCCAGGCCATCGTCCCCGCCCCCGTCCAGCTGCCGCTCGCGGGCAGGTAGCGCTCGGCGGCCGAGCTGGTTCCGTACCCGTCCAGGGTGCCGCCACCGGCCACCAGCACGCTGCCGTCCGCGAGGTCGGTGGCGGTGTGGACGGCGTGGGGGGAGCCCATGCTCGCGGTGTCGCTCCACGTGTCGGTGGCCGGGGTGTACAGCTCCGCGGAGGCGAGGGGGCGGCCGGTCTCCACGTCGTACCCGCCGATCACCAGCACCCGCCCGTCGCCGAGGCGCGTGGCGGTGTGCGCCACCCGGTCGACGGTGGGGTTGGCGGTGGCGAGCCAGCCTCCCGGCACCGGGGTGTAGACCTCGGCGGCCGGTCCCCGCGTGTACACACCCACGATCGGCAGCCGGGGCGTGATCGGCAGCGGCAGGTCTCGCACCGCGATGCCGCCGACCACCAGCACCCGGCCGTCGGTGAGCCGGGTGGCGGTGTGCGCCATCCGCGGCGAGGTCATCGGCAGGCCCGGACGCCAGCGGCCGACGGTGGGGTCGTAGAGCTCGGTCGACGCCAGCTCGTTGGTGCCGTCGAACCCGCCGGTCACCAGCACCTCGCCGTCGGCGAGGAGGGTGGCGGTGTGCAGCGCGCGCCCCGTGGTCATCGGCCCGGTGGCCGACCAGGTACGGGTCCCAGGATCGTAGAGCTCGGCGCTGCCGAGATGCCGCCCGTCGAGGATGCCCCCCGCCACCAGCACCCGTCCGTCCTGGAGCCGGGTGGCGGTGGCCGCGTACCGGGCGGTGGCCATGCTCCCCGCCGGTCCCCAGCGCCCGGTCGGGGGGTCGTAGAGCTCCGCGGTCTCCAGGCAGGTGCCGTTGCTGACGCCGCCGGCGACCAGCACCCTTCCGTTCTGCAGGAGCGTGGCGGTGGCGTGGTCCCGGCCGGTGTCGAGGCTCTGCGTGGCCGACCAGGCCGCCCGGGCGGGCGCCGCGGCATGGCCGGCGGCGGGACTGCGAGCCGCCGGCGACAGGCCGGCCAGGAGCAGGGCGGCGACCACGAGGGGGCGCAGGGCTCTCGGCCGCGCGGCTGCGGACGCGGACATGGCGTCCGATCGTCGCACCGGTCCGGTTCAGCGTCAATCGCCCGGCGCCCGCGGAGGCCGACCCCTCGCCTCGACTCGGTAGCATGGGATGCGATCGAGGCGTGGGGGGGCCCGGCCGTTCACAGCTGGAGGTGGTGCTCGGATGACGGTCAGCTCGGAGGTCGCCGGGTCGGGCAGGGGAGCGGGCGTCGGCGACGCCGGCGTCACCACCAGCGTCCTCGCCCGGCTGCGGCGGGACGCGCCCTGGTGGCTGCTGCCGGTCACCGTCGTGGTCGTCCTCGGCGGCTTCATCGTCTACTCGATCTGGGCGTCGACCACCGGCGTGGGCGAGGCCCCGAACGCGCCCTACCTCTCGCCGCTGTACTCGCCGGCATGGCTGGCGAACCACATCCCGGTGTTCCCCGGGCTGCTCTGCATCCTCGTCCCGATCGCGTTCCGGAGCACCTGCTACTACTACCGCAAGGCGTACCACCGGTCCTTCTTCTGGGACCCGCCCGCCTGCGCCGTGCCCGAGCTGCGCCACGGGAGGTACCGGGGTGAGACCGCCTTCCCCCTGATCCTCAACAACCTGCATCGCTTCGCCCTCTACGGGGCGATCGTGTACATCCCCATCCTCGGCTTCGACGCCGTCAACGCCCTCAGCCTCGGCGGCCACCTCTACCTGGGGCTGGGCACGGCGATCATGGTGGTGAACGTGGTGCTGCTCGCCGGCTACACCTTCTCATGCCACTCCTTCCGCCACCTGGTCGGGGGCAACGTCGACTGCTTCTCCTGTGTGCGCTTCGGCCAGCAGCGGCACAGCACCTGGAGGGCGGTGACCCGGTTGAACGTCTTCCACCCCACCTGGGCGTGGGTCAGCCTCTTCAGCGTCTGGGCCGTCGACGGCTACATCCGGATGCTCCACGCCGGCTGGTTCACCGACCCCCACATCCTCTTCCGATGATCCCCGAGAGCTACGACACGATCGACTGCGACGTCCTCGTCATCGGAGCCGGCGGGGCCGGCCTCCGCGCCGCCGTCGCCGCCGGCGAGGCCGGCTGCGACACCGTGGTGGTGACCAAGTCGCTGCTCGGCAAGGCCCACACGGTGATGGCCGAGGGCGGCATCGGCGCGGCGCTCGGCAACGTCGACCCCCGGGACAACTGGGGGGTCCACTTCGCCGACACCATGCTCGGCGGCCAGCTGCTCAACAACTGGCGGATGGTGGAGATCTTCGCCCAGGAGGTCATCGACCGCGTTTACGAGCTGGAGCGCTGGGGCGGCCTCTTCGATCGCACCCCCGACGGTCGCATCAGCCAGCGCGCCTTCGGGGCGCACACCTTCTGGCGGCTCGCCCACGTCGGCGACCGCACCGGGCTGGAGCTGATCCGCACCTGCCAGGACCGGGCCGTGCACACCCCCAACGTCACCGTGCACATGGAGTACACGCTCACCACCCTGCTGAAGGACGGCGACCGGGTGGCCGGCGCGGTCGGCTACCGGCGCAACGACGGCAGCTTCGTCGTCTTCCGCGCCAAGGCGGTGGTCCTGGGCAGCGGCGGCTGGGGACGGATGTACAAGCACACCAGCAACTCGTGGGAGGGCACCGGCGACGGCGCCGCGCTCGCCTACCGCGCCGGCGCCGAGCTCCTCGACATGGAGTTCGTGCAGTTCCACCCCACCGGGATGATCTGGCCACCGGGGGCGCGCGGCATCCTGGTCACCGAGGCGGTGCGCGGTGAGGGCGGCCGGCTCTACAACTCGCTCGGCGAACGCTTCATGGAGACGTACGACCCCAAGAAGATGGAGCTGTCCTCCCGCGACGTGGTCGCCCGCTCCATCTACAAGGAGGCCCAGGCGGGCCGCGGGTCACCCCACGGCGGCGCCTTCCTCGACGTCCGCCATCGCGGCGCCGAGTACATCAAGAAGCGGCTGCCCTCGATGTACGAACAGTTCCACGCACTCGCCTCGGTGGACATCACCAAGGAGCCGATGGAGGTCGGGCCCACCATCCACTACACCATGGGCGGGGTGCGGGTCGCGCCCGAGACCGGCGCCACCACCGTCCCCGGCCTGTACGCCGCCGGCGAGGTGAGCGGCGGCCTCCACGGCGCCAACCGCCTCGGCGGCAACTCGCTCGGCGACATCCTCGTCTTCGGCAGGCGCGCCGGTGAGGCCGCCGCCGCCGAGGTCGCGGGGCGCGTCCACGCCGCCGTCGACGAGCGCCAGGTCGAGGCCGAGCAGCGGGCGCTGCTCGCCTATCTCGATCCCCACGAGGAGGGCGAGAACCCCTACCTGCTCCACGAGGCGCTCCAGGAGGCGATGCAGGACGACGCCGGCATCGCCCGCACCGAGGAGTCGCTGACCCGCTCGCTGCACGCCATCCAGGAGCTGTGCGAGCGGGCTCCGCGGATGCGGGTGGGCGGCCGCCGCATCCTCAACCCCGGCTGGCACACCTGCCGGGACGTGGTGAACATGCTGGTGATCAGCGAGGCGATCGTCCGCAGCGGGCTGGAGCGGAGGGAGAGCCGCGGCTCGCAGTGGCGCCTCGATTTCCCCGACCTCAGCGAGGAGCAGGGGAAGGTCAACTACGTCACCTACGACGGCGGCGACGGGATGCGCATCCGGGCCCTGTCCCGCGAGCCCATCCCGCAGCGCCTGCAGCGCCTGGTCGACGAGGAGCTGGCGCTGCGCGCCGTCACCACCATCCCCGTCCGGCCCGACCAGCGGATCGAGGGCCCGGCCGTCGCAGCGGCGGGCAGGGAGGCCTGAGATGGCGATCGCGGAGAGACCCGCCGAGCGGGGGACGGCCCCGCAGCCCGGAGCCGGCTCGGGGAGCGATGGTCCGCCCCTCGAGTTCCACGTCTTCAAGGGCATCCCCGGCGAGGAGCAGGGCGACGTCACCTACCGGGTGCCGCCGGTGACCGGCATGGTGGTGCTCGACGCCATCCACTGGATCCAGAAGCACGTCGACACCGACCTCGCCTGCCGCTGGAACTGCAAGGCCGCCAAGTGCGGCAGCTGCTCCGCCGAGATCAACGGCATGCCCCGGCTGATGTGCAAGACCCGCATCGACGACCTCCCCGAGGGCCCGATCACGGTGCGCCCGATGAAGGCCTTCCCGCTGATCAAGGACCTGGTCACCGACGTCTCGCACAACTACGAGGTGAACCGGCGCATCCCCCAGTTCACCCCGGCGGCGGACGAGCCGACCCCGTTCGTGATCAAGGACATCGACCTGGAGCGGATCTACGAGTTCCGCAAGTGCATCGAGTGCTTCCTCTGCCAGGACGTCTGCCACGTGCTCCGCAGCCACGACCTCCAGGAGCAGTTCTACGGGCCCCGCTTCTTCGTCCGCGTCGCCTCGCTGGAGATGCACCCCAAGGACACCGTCGACCGCCTCGAGGCCACCCGCACCGAGGGCGGCCTCGGCTACTGCAACATCACCAAGTGCTGCACCGAGGTGTGCCCGGAGCACATCCACATCACCGACAACGCGATCATCCCGCTCAAGGAGCGGGTGGCCGACCGCCACTGGGACCCGCTCCGCGCGGTGAGCCGGCTCCTGCTCGGCAGGCGCTGACCGCCCCGGCCGCCGGATCGGGCGCATGATGGTGGCGTGACCGCAGCCGCCCTCCTCCTCGGCGTCATCGTCGCCATGCTCGCCGCCTTCGTCGCCTTCTTCCTGTACTCGCGCACCCCGGCGTGGCGCAGCTCGGAGACCCGGATGGCGACGATGCGCCTGCTGGTGATCATCGGTCCGATGTTCGGGGCACGCTTCGACAACCCGCCCCCCGACCGTCCCGCGGTGATGGGGGAGGGGCCCGACCCGCCCGAGAAGGACCCGAACGACCCCCGGATCAGCAGCTAGGGCCGCGACCCGATCAGCGCCCCGGTGCCGAGCGTGGGGATGCCGGCGCCCACCTCGTCGCGGCGGCTGTCGATGACGTCGACGACGTCGCGGACCGCCTCGGCGCTGCGGTGGAGCGCGGCGCTCTCGTCCTCGCTCAGCCGCACCTCGAGCACCTCGACGAGGCCGCCGGTGCCGAGCCGGCAGGGCACCCCGGTGAAGAGGCCGCGGATGCCGTACTCGCCCTCGAGGCGGACGCTGCAGGGCAGCACCTGGCGCTTGTCGAGGAGGATGGCGTCGACCATCTGGGCGGCCGCCGCGCTCGGCGCGTAGTAGGCGCTCCCGGTCTTGAGCAGGCCGACGATCTCGGCGCCGCCGTCGCGGGCGCGCTGCACGATCGCCT
Organism: Candidatus Dormiibacterota bacterium; assembly: GCA_036495095.1. Taxonomy (NCBI): domain Bacteria; kingdom Bacillati; phylum Candidatus Dormiibacterota; species Candidatus Dormiibacterota bacterium. The sequence continues at coordinate 16,725 of DASXNK010000008.1, forward strand.
CGAGCCGCTCGCGGGGGATCAGGTCGGCGACGGGGACGCCCGCGACCGTGGAGAAGCGGGTGAGCGGCACCATGGTGTCGCCGTGGCCGCCGAGCACGTAGGCGTCGACGTCCTCGACCGAGGCGTCGAGCTCGCGGGCGATGAAGGTGCGGAAGCGGGCGGTGTCGAGCACCCCGGCCATGCCGATGACCCGCTCCCGGGGGAAGCCGCTGACCGCGCCGGCGAGCTGGGCCATGGCGTCGAGCGGGTTGGTGACCATCAGGAGGATGGTCTCGGGCGAGCGGCTCGCCACCTCCCTCACCACCGAGGCGATGACCCGGGCGTTGGTCATGACCAGGTCGTCGCGCGACATCCCCGGCTTGCGGGCGATCCCGCTGGTGACGACGACGATGTCGGACCCGGCGGTCTCGTCGTAGCCGTTGGTGCCGGTGACGAGGGAGTCGTAGCCGACGATGGGGCCGGCCTGGAGCATGTCGAGCGCCTTGCCCTGGGGCAGTCCCTCGACGATGTCGACCAGCACGACGTCGGCGTAGTTCCGCTCGGCGAGACGCTGGGCGAGGGTGGCGCCGACGTTGCCGGCACCGACCACGGTGATCTTCGCGCGCACAGTGAACACTCCAGCTGACGGGCCTGACAGCCGGCGACGTCGGCGGGCCCCTCCGCCCCGGCGCCGGGCCGCGCGGTAGTGTAGCTCGGAGCCGATGAGTCCCCGTTCCGCCGCCGCCGTCACCCGCACCACCCTGCCCCGGGGCGCGCGCGCCCGCGCCGCCATCGTCGTCGAGCGGCTGAAGGACGAGTACCCGGCCGAGTGCGCCCTGGTCCACGCCGACCCGTGGCAGCTCCTGGTGGCCACGATCCTCAGCGCTCAGACCACCGACGAGCGGGTGAACATGGTCACCCCGGTGCTCTTCGCCGCCCATCCCACCGTCCACGACCTCGCCGGCGCCTCGCTCGCCGGCGTCGAGGAGATCATCCGCTCCACCGGCTTCTTCCGATCCAAGGCGCGGGCCATCGTGGAGATGTCCCAGGACGTGGTCGCCAAGCACGGCGGCGAGGTGCCGCCGCGGATGGAGGACCTGGTGCAGCTGCGCGGGGTCGGTCGCAAGACCGCGAACGTGGTCCTCGGCGTCGCCTTCGGCATCCCCGGCTTCCCCGTCGACACCCACGTCACCCGGCTGACCCGGCGCCTCGGCCTCACCCGCTCGCTCGACCCGGTGCAGATCGAGAAGGACGTCTGCTCGATGGTGCCGCCCGAGGAGTGGACCGGCCTGAGCCTGCGGCTGATCCTCCACGGCCGCCGCTGCTGCACCGCCCGCGCCCCCCAGCACCAGGCCTGCGTGCTGCGCGACATCTGCCCCTCCGCCGACGGCGGCGAGCCGGCCAGCGCGCGAAAGCCCCGCCCCCGGAGGCCGCAGCCGCCACCGGCCCCCCGACAATAGGGCCATGCACACCCCGATCTGCGACCTCCTCGGCATCGAGTTCCCGATCGTCGCCTTCAGCCACTGCCGTGACGTGGTCGCCGCGGTCAGCCGTGCCGGGGGCATGGGGGTGCTCGGCGCCGTCGCCTTCAGCCCCGCCCAGCTCGAGGTCGAGCTCAGCTGGCTGGACGGGGCGGTGGGCGGGCGGCCCTACGGGGTCGACGTGCTCCTGCCCCAGCGCTACGCTGGCGCCGAGGAGGGGGGAGGCTCGCTGGAGTCGCTCTCCGCGCTGATCCCGGACGAGCACCGCCGCTTCGTCGACGAGCTGCTGGAGCGATACGGGGTGCCGCCGCTCCCCGAGGGCACCGCGGTGCGCGACGGGATGCTCGAGGTCTCGCAGCGCGGGGTCGGCGCCCTGCTCGACGTCGCCTTCGCCCACCGCCCCCGGCTGGTGGCCAGCGCCCTCGGACCGGCTCCCGACTTCCTCGTCGACGCCGCCCACGAGCAGGGCGCGGTGGTCGCCGGGCTGGTGGGGAGCCGCCGCCACGCCGAGCGGCAGCGCGCCGCCGGGGTCGACCTGGTCGTCGCCCAGGGGTACGAGGCGGGCGGCCACACCGGCGAGATCGGCACCATGGTCCTGGTCCCCGAGGTGGTCGACGCCGTCGCCCCCACCCCGGTGCTCGCCGCCGGCGGCATCGGCAACGGCCGGCAGATCGCCGCGGCGATGGCGCTGGGGGCCCAGGGGGTGTGGTGCGGCTCGGTGTGGCTGACCACCCCGGAGGCGGAGACCCACCCGGTGGTGCGCGCGAAGATGCTGCGGGCGAGCTCCAGCGACACCGTGCGCACCCGGGCCACCACCGGCAAGCCGGCCCGCCAGCTGCGCACCGCCTGGACCCAGGAGTGGGACGACCCCGCCCACCCGGACCCGCTCCCGATGCCCCTCCACACCATGCTCACCGCCGAGGCGCAGACCCGGGTGCAGCGGGCCGCGGGCGACCCCGGGTCCGGCGCCGAGGAGCTCATCACCTACTTCGTCGGGCAGGTGGTCGGGAGCATGACCAGCGTCCGGCCGGCCGCCCAGGTGGTCCACGACATGGTCGTCGAGTACCTGGAGACCGTGGAGCGGCTCTCTCCGAGGGTCGAGGCCTAACCCCGCAGCCGGCCGGCGGCGACCTCGACGCGGCTGCCGGCGAGCTCCACCGTCCGCATCGCCTCCATCAGGCCGGGATCGTCGGTGGTCGCCCAGGTGCGGCGGCCGTCGGCGAGCAGGCAGGCGGCGACGCCGCGCTCGGGGGCGCCGGTGCGGTCGTGCATCACCGTGCAGGTCTCCAGGGTCGCCTCGCCCTGGTGGGTCTCGGCGAGAGCGCGGCGGGGGAGGCGGTCGACCTCGTCCTGGACGCCGAGGTGCCGGAACCCGCCGGCCGGCGGCCGGGTCGAGTACAGCCCGACGGCGTGCTTGCTGAGGTAGCCGCCGTTCGCCGAGCAGAGGCCGGTCGCGCCGGGGTCGTCGCGCAGCCGCGCGGTCATCGCGGCGATGGCGTGGGTGACGTAGTTGTTCCAGGGGCCGCCCGCGAAGGTCAGCCCCCCGGTCACGGTGAGCTCGCGGTCGAGGGGGAGCCCCAGCTCGGTGGCGGCCACCTGCACGGCCGACGGGAAGCAGGAGTAGAGGTCGACGTGGGCGAGCTCGTCCGGCCCGACCCCGGCGAGCCGGAGCGCGGCCCGGCCGGCGGCGGCGATGGCGGGGGAGGAGTGGAGGTCGGCCCGCTCCGAGAGCGGGTGGTCGTCGGCGTCGGCGGCGCTGATCGGGAAGACCCAGCGGTCGCGGGCGATGCCGAGCCCGGCGGCGGTGCCCGCGGAGGTGAGCAGGACCGCCGCCGCCTGGTCGACGTGGTTGTTCGAGTTCATCAGCTTGGGGTAGGGGAACCCCACCATCCGGTTGTCCGGCCCCGGGGTGCCGATCTCCTCGGCGCTGAACCGCCGCCGCAGCACCGCGTGGGGGTTGCCCTCGGCCACCATGCTGAAGCCGGCCCACAGCTCGGCGATGGCGTGGCCGTGCTCGGCGATGCCGTGGCCCGCCGCCGCCCGCAGCGCGTTCTCGAAGAGCGGATAGACGGTGATCGGCATCACCAGCCCGGCCTCGACCTCGGCGGGGCCGCCCATCACCATCTCCTTGCCGATCGTCTCGGAGGGCTCGACCCCGGCGGGCTGCGCCGTCCACGGCGGCCGCTCGCCGGTCTCCCGGCGGATCGCCGCCCGGGTGCGCCACGCCTCGGCGCCGCCGATCAGCACCAGGTCGGCGCGTCCCGCCTGGATGTCGGCGGCGGAGCGGGTGAGGAGCTGCTGGGGTGACTGGCCGCCGACGTGGGTGTAGGCGGTGTGGCGCGGGGTGGCGCCGAGCAGCTCGGCGACCAGCCGGCCGGGATCCGCGTAGCGCCAGGAGAGCAGGTTGACCACCCGCACCGAGTCGAGGCGGCGGAGCAGCCCGGCGGCACCGCTGTCGGCCTCGGCGCGCCGTGCCGCCTCGGCGAGCAGCTCGACCGGCTCGGGCGCGTGACCCTCGCGGTGGCAGACCTGGCCGGCGCCGACGAGCACCGGGGTCCGCGGATCGAGGCTCATCCCGGCCTGGCCCCGGTCAGGCAGGCGCCCCGCCCACCTCCTGGGCCCAGGCCTGCGCCTGGTCGTCGGGGACCGGGGTGTGGCCGTCGAGGGAGTGGGCCAGGCGGCGCGCCTCCTCGGGCGAGAGCCGCAGCCGTCCCACCTCCTCGGGGGCGAGCAGCTCGGTCTCGATACACAGGTCGATGAACTGGTCGAGCTCGGCGGAGTCCATGGGCTCGAGCCAACGCGCCTTGCGGATGAGGCGCTCCCGCGAGCTGGGGAGGTAGATGCCGAGGTCGGCGAACGCGAGCAGGACGGCTCTCGCCATCTCCAGTGGGGTGGACAACGCCCGAGTCACTCCTGGGCCGGGCGCGGCTGGCGGTGAGAAGGTCGGCGCCGCGCGGCTGAGCCGATGGTACGCCCCCTTTGGGGCGGTCGGTGGCCGTGGCGATGTCGTGACCCCGTGGTCAACTCGGCGCCGAGCTTCGCAGCGCCTCGGCGAGCAGGGCCGCGACCGCCACGGTCTCGCGCCGCTGCCGCTCCCGCCATGCCGGGTCGTGCCGGTGGCCGAGGAGGTCGTCGTAGAGCGCGCCGTAGAGGTCGTTGACGAACTGGCGGTCGCTGAGCGCCCCGGTGGGGTGGCCGCGGCCCTCGCCGCCGTCGCCGAGCAGGCGGAGCTCGGCGTCCTCCCAGCGCAGCTCGACGCCGCGGTCGGGAAGGCGGAGGGAGACCAGGTTGCGCCGCCGCTCGCCGGCGTAGGAGACCCCGATGCGGGCGCTGCCCGCGCCGACGGCGAGCTCGACCGCGGCGCTCTCGCGTCCGGGCTCGCCGTGGCGCCGCGCCCGGCGCACCCGGGCGGACGGGTCGAGGCGGTGGCAGAGGGCCAGGTAGTGGACCCCGTGGTCGCCGAGGATCCCGCCCTCGCGGTCGCCGTGGGCCCGCCAGCCGCCGGCGCTCAGCGGGTCGGTGCCGGGGCGCTCCACCGCGACCTCGAGGCGGAAGCCCTCCCCGGCGGCCAGCGGGCCGCGCAGGCAGCGCTCGACCACCCGCCAGGCGGGGGCGTGGGCGTACTGGTGCACCGTCGCCACCAGCCAGGAGGGAGCCTCCTCGGCGAGGCGGCGGAGCTCGTCGACGTCGCCGGCGGCGACCCCGAGCGGCTTCTCGCAGAGCACGTCGACGCCCCGGCGGGCGGCGGCGGCGATCGCCGGGAGGTGGGCGCTCGGCGGGCTGGCGATCACCAGCAGGTCGCACCCCGAGCCGTCGAGCAGCGCCTCCACGTCGGTGAAGGGCCGGGCCCGGCGGGTGCGTCCCACCACCGTGGCGCAGCGCTCGGCGTCGGGGTCGCAGACCCCCGCGATCACCGCGGCCCCGGTCTCCTCGGCGCGGCAGAGTGCGGGGAGGTGGGCTCGGAGCGCCGCCGACCCCAGTCCGCAGAGGCCGACGGCGGCCGGGGTCACCCCCCCACCGCCCCCGGGGCCAGGGCCGCGGCGAGCGCCTCGAGGGCGGCATCGGCCTCGTCGGGGGTCAGGGTGAGCGGCGCGTTGAGGCGCACCCGGGGCACCTGCGCCACCAGCAGCCCGTGGTCGAGGCAGGAGAGGAACAGGCGCTGGCTGAGCTCCGGGCCGGCGAGCCCGCCGGTCTCCGGGTCGACGAGGTCGAGGCCGAGCATCAGCCCCACCCCCCGGGTGGCGGCGACGTACGGCGAGCCGGCCTCGAGGGCGCGCAGCCCCACCGCGAGCCGGGCACCGACGGCGCGGACGTTCTCGAGGAAACCGTCGCCGGTGACGATGTCGAGCACCGCCAGGCCGGCGGCGCAGGCCACCGGGTTGGCGCCGTAGCTGCTCGAGGTCGCCGAGGGCTCGGCGAAGAGGCTGTTGTCCCAGAGGTCGCTGCCGGCGGCGACCCCGCTCAGCGGGTAGCCGCCGCCGATCGCCTTGCCGAGGATGAGGATGTCGGGGGCGACCTCGTACCAGCTCGCCGCGAACACGGTGCCGAGGCGGCCGAAGCCGGTGATCGACTCGTCGAGGATCAGCAGCCAGCCCCGCCGGCTGCACAGCTCGCGCAGCGTCCGGAGGAAGTGGCGCTCCGGGGGCAGGTTGCCGGCGGTGCCGAGGATGGGCTCGACGATCACCGCGGCGACGCCGCCCTCGAGCCCGGCCGCGTACTCGTCGAGCGCCTCCAGCGCGGCGGCGCCGTCGCCGGCGCACCCCGGGTAGGTGATGGCGTCGTGGCCGGTGCAGATCGGGTAGCCGACGTCATGGACCCAGTCGACGCCCAGCCAGGAGCGCTCGTCGGCGTGGCGGTGCCCGGTGAAGCGCACCCCGGTGCTCTTGCCGTGGAAGCCGGTGGTGAAGGAGAGCAGGTGGCGCCGCCCGGTGACCGACTGGGCGAGGCGCACCGCCACCTCGACCGCCTCGGTGCCCCCGGAATAGAGGGCGGTGCGCTCCAGCCCGGCGGGCAGCACCTCGGCGAGCGCCTCCAGGTAGTCGGCGTGCTCGGTGGTGTGGAGCACGCAGGCGGCGAGCCGTCCCGCCTGCCCGCTCAGCGCCTCGGTCCACCGGGGATGGCCGTGGCCGATGGCGGCGACGCCCATGGCGGTGGCGAAGTCGAGGTAGCGCCGTCCCTCGGTGTCGACGAGGTGCGCACCCTCACCGTGGGTGATGACGAGGCCGGCGTTCTCGGCGATGCGGCGCGGCCCGCCTCCGCCGAGCCTGCGGATGGTGTCGGGGGTGCGGGCGGTGGCGGCCATGCGGCGGCAGTGTACGAAAGCCCCGGGCTCAGAGCGCGTCGCCATCGCCGTGACGGGCGCGGAGCCGGCGGCGCTGCTTCTGGTAGCGGCGGAGGTGGTAGGGGACGTTGACGACCACCGTCCCGGGGCGGAAGAGCAGCGCCGCCTTCAGCCGCAGCGCGGTCTGGTTGTGGAGGATCTGGTGCCACCAGCTGGTGGCCACCATCTCGGGGAGCACCACCACGATGGTGTCGTCGGGCTGCTGCCGGTCGATGGCGTCGATGTAGGCGAGCAGCGGGCGCACCAGCGAGCGGTACGGCGACTCGATGACCTCGAGGGGCACGTGGTTGCCCCACGCCTCCCACTTCGCCTTCAGCCGCGCGATCTCCTCGGGGTCGTCGCTGATGTGCACGGCGATCACCTGGTCGGAGATGGTGCGGGCCAGCGCCAGGCTCTGCAGCGCGGGGCCGTTGAGGTCGGACACGGGCACGATCACCACCGGCTTCAGCTCGCCCGGCGAGGTCGGGGTCTCGGTGGTCAGCTCGCTGGTGACGTCCGCGTAGTGGCGATGGATGGCGCGGAAGGTGAGCACCAGCAGCGGGATGATCACCAGCACCACCCAGGCGCCGGAGAGGAACTTCTCCCAGGCGGTGATCAGGAAGACGGTCGCGGTCAGCGTCATCCCCACCGCGTTGATCGCGAGGCCGCGCTCCCAGCCGGGCTCGCGCAGCCGCAGCCAGCGCGCCACCATCCCCGCCTGGGACATGGTGAACGCGAGGAAGACGCCGATGGTGTAGAGGGGGATGAGCGAGTCGGTGCGGCCGCGGAAGACCACGAGCAGAACGATTGCCAGACCTCCCAGCACCAGGATGCCGTTGCTGTAGGCGAGCCGGTCGCCGAGGCGCTTGAAGAGGTGCGGGGCGTAGTCGTCGCGCGCCATGAAGAAGAACAGCCGCGGGAAGTCGGAGAAGGACGTGTTGGCGGCGAGCACCAGGATCGCGGTGGTGGTGGCGATCACGTAGAAGTACAGGAGGGTGCTGCCGAAGGCGGCGTGGGCGATCTGCGAGATCACCGTCTGGTAGTGGGGGTCGCTGGAGTCGTACGCACGGGCGCCGACCGCGCGCGCCGCCAGGGTGATGCCGCTGAACATGAGCGCGAGCAGGGTCACCATCACCGTCAGGGTGGTGCGCGCGTTCCTCCACTCCGGCGGCTGGAAGGCGGGGACGCCGTCGGAGATCGCCTCCACCCCGGTGAGCGCGGTGCAGCCCGAGGCGAACGCCTTCAGCAGCAGGAAGATGCTGACCTGCTGGGTGGCGTGCTCCAGGGTCGGCGTGGCCTCGGCGAGGTGGCCGGTACCCCACTTGACCGCGACCACCGTGAGCATCACGAAGACGCCGGCGATGAAGAGGTAGGTCGGCGCCGCGAAGATGCTCCCCGACTCGCGGATGCCGCGGAGGTTGCCGACGATGAGGAGGACCACGAAGGTGACGCAGAGCTCGACCCGGTAGGCCTGCATCGCCTGCGCGGCGCTGACGATGGAGTCGACGCCGCTGGCCACCGACACCGCCACGGTGAGCACGTAGTCGGTCATCAGCGCCGAGCCGGCGACCACCCCGGCGAGCGGGCCCAGGTTGTCGCTGGCGACGATGTACGAGCCGCCGCCCCTGGGGTAGGCCTTGATCGTCTGCCGGTAGCTGAGGCCCACGGCGATCAGCAGGAAGAGGATCGCCAGCATGATCGGGATCGAGTAGCTGTAGGCGGCCGCGCCGGCGGCGCCCAGCACCAGCAGGATCTGCTCGGTGGCGTAGGCGACCGACGAGAGCGCGTCGGAGGAGAGCACCGCAAGCGCCTTGACCTTGGTGAGGCGCTCGTGGATGGCCTGCCGGCTGGCGATGGGGCGGCCGAGCAGGGCGCGGCGCAGCCGGCCCAGCTGGGTCGTCGCGGCCTCCTCCCGGGCCTGCAGGTAGCCCTGGGACACCTTCTCGAACTCGCGACGGCGAGCGCGGGCGCCGCGGACGTAGCGGTCGCCGGGCAGCGTGCCCCGCGCCTGCCGGAGATCGAGGTCGGGGTCGATCTCCTCCGGAGCCGTCCCGCCGGTGGCCCGGGCCCGCGGGGTGGTCGCCCACCGCTTCCCGGCGTCCCGGAGGGACCGGACCTCCTCCTCCGAGAGACTCACCCGACCGGGGACGGGAGTCCCCGAGGCGTTCGAGTCGGCGGGAGAGGAGCTCACGGCAGCTTCGGACAGTGTAGGGAGCGGGCGACCTGGGCGCCTCCGACCCACCATCGACGTGACGTCCGCTAGGATGCAAGCAACGCCGCGCCTCGACACAGACCGCCAGGAACGTCGCAGCAGCCCGCGGCGGGCTGCCCAACCCATCCCTTGTGACCGTCACGCCCATTCCTCACATGCCCACCGACTCCGCCAACCACGAGGCGCCGACGGAGGGTTCTGCCCTACCGGACGCCGGGACGCCCCAGCAGGCTCCCGACGCCGATACGGCCGCGCCCGCCGAGGACGCTGTGGAGGCGACCGTGCCCGTCGACGCCCCCGAGCCGCCCGCCGAGGTCGCGCCCGAGGCCGGCTTCGAGCCGCCCGCCGAGGCTGCGTCCGAGCCGCCCGCCGAGGCCGCGTCCGAGCCGCCCGCCGAGGCTGCGTCCGAGCCGGTGGCCGAGGCCGCGTCCGAGCCGGTTGCCGGGGCCGAGCCGGTCGCCGGGGCCGCGTCCGAGACGCCGGCGCCGCCCCGGCCCCAGGCCGAGCGCGGTCCCGCGCGTGACGGCGGTCCTCCCCGGCCGCCCCAGCAGCGGCGTCCTCCACGGCCTCTCGGGGGGCCGCCGATGCGCAGCCGGGGCGACGGCCCGGCGGTGCCGATGCCCGAGCACCATCACCTCCCCGGCTGGGTGCGGCGCGCCCACGCCAAGGCGCGGCCGGAGCTGGCCGAGCTGCTCGGCTCCCTCCAGGGTGCGCCCCGGGCCCAGTTCCTCGCCAAGCTCGAGGCCCTGGTGGCCACGATCAGCAGCGGCAAGTTCAGCAGCGCCTGGCAGTACCCCGAGGTGATCGCCGAGGGCCGCGCCCTCCAGGAGTCGCAGCGCGCGTACCTGGCCGAGACCGCCAAGGCCTCCCGCCAGCTCGACAGCCTGCGCCGCCGAGCCAGCGACCGCCTCCGCGACGCCGCCGACCTGCTCGCCCCCGACGCCGCCGCCCGGCTGCAGCGGGCGCTTCGCTCGGCCAACGACGAGGCGTCGATCGCCGCCGTCGAGTCCGAGGCGATGAAGGCGCTGAGCACCGCGCGCAGCGCCTCCAACAAGCGCCGCGACCGCGAGATCGAGCGGACCAGGGCGCGGATCAACCGCAGCCTGCCC